>DASROK010000240.1:0-14773 GCA_035646915.1 Gemmatimonadaceae bacterium | reverse complement strand
GTACGGTTCAGTGGCTCAGCCGGCAGCGGCAATATACGAAGACGCTACTATCCGATGGGACGTCGTCGACGCCGCATCGACGGAGGGTAATCGCCTTCTTCGCGATCTGCCTGACGATGAGAGCGCCCGTCTCCAGCTTCTTCTCAAGAGCGTAGAGCTTTCGTCGATGCAGGAGATAACTTCTCCCGGCGAGCCCTTCGAGTGGGTGTATTTCCCCGACAGCTGCGTCATTTCACTCGTCACTAGTGTAAACGGCGGTGGTGTGGAAGCGCTCACTGTCGGCAGGGACGGCATGAGCGCATTTCCAATGATAGGGGGAGCGCGCACGGCCTTCGCTCGCTCCGTGTGCCAGATACCTGGCCGAGCTCGCAGGGCACAGGCAAGGGAATTCCTTGCGACGCTCGACGAGATGCCCGAGCTCAAGAGACGGCTTCTCTTATATGCTGTTCTCGCATTTGACGTCACGGCGCAGTCGGCTGCATGCAATCGAATGCACGTCACCGAGGAGCGATGCGCGCGGTGGCTGCTGATGTCGCAGGATCGTGCGGGCCGCAACGATTTCAAGCTAACGCAGACATTCCTTGCGCAGATGCTTGGCGTGCGCCGTCCTGCAGTGACTGTCGCGGTGGGAATCCTGGAGCGGGCGGGATTGATTGCACATCGCAGGGGCCGCATTCAGGTCGTCGATCGCTCAGGTCTCGAAGGCGCTGCGTGTGAGTGCTACGCGTCGATTCGCGACCGGCAGGAGGAGCTGCTCGGGTTCTAGCTCGACTGATTGGGCTGCAGACATTGGTCGAACTCTCCTTGCGGCCGCGAGCTCACTGGTTCTCAGTAGCGAAGCACTGTCGGATCGACTTCTTCGCTCCACCTCAGAATACCGCCGCTGAGATTCGTGAGCTTTTTGAATCCCAGACCTGCAAGCTCCTCTGCTGCGTAAAGGCTCCGCGCTCCCACTTTGCAGTAGAGAACTGTTTCACGGCTTCTGTCGAGTGATGCTGCCGCTTCACGAATGGATCCGAGCGGAATGAGCTTCGCGCCCGGGATTCTGGAAATGTCCCACTCCCATTTTTCGCGAACATCCACGATCTGAATATCGTCGCCGCGCGCGATTCGTTCAGCGAGCTGGCTGGGAGAGATGTCTCGGATCTCGTCGCCCGGATCTCGCGCGCTCACGCCGCAGAATGCTTCGTAATCAATGAGCTCCCTGATCTCGTGCGTTCCGCACGCTGGACATTCCGGATCACGCCTCAGCTCGATGCTTCTGAACTGCATTGTCAAAGCGTCGATCAGGAGAAGCCGGCCAATGAGTGGAGTACCGACGCCAAGGATCAGCTTGATTGTCTCAGTCGCCTGAATCGTTCCCACGAGACCCGGAAGCACTCCGAGGACACCTGCTTCAGCGCAGCTCGGAACCAGCCCGGGAGGAGGCGGCTCTCGAAAAAGGCAGCGATAGCACGGTCCGTTCTCCGTTGCGAATACTGACGCCTGCCCTTCAAACCTGAGAATACTGCCGAATGCATTCGGCTTTCCCAGAATCACGCATGTGTCGTTGACGAGATAGCGCGTTGGAAAATTGTCGGTGCCATCGACGATCACATCGAAGTCGCGAGCTATTTGAAGAGCGTTTTCCGACGTTAGCGCGGTATCGAATTGCTCGACGTGCACATTCGGATTCAAGGCGCGAATTCCATCCGATGCCGAATCGTTTTTCAGCCGCCCAATGTCTTTCGTTCCGTGAATTACCTGCCGCTGCAGATTGGTAATGTCGACTTTGTCGAAATCCACGAGGCCCAGGGTTCCAATTCCGGCAGCCGCGAGGTAAAGCGCAGCGGGTGATCCCAGTCCGCCGGCGCCGATTAGAAGAACCTTTGCGTTCTTGAGGCGGCGTTGTCCTTCAACGCCAACTTCGCTCAGTACAAGATGACGGCCGTACCGGCGAAGCTCGTCACCGTTAAGCTCAGGAAGATCCCCAATTGAATCCATACCGCAAAATAAGCGGTGTTATTGTCCGCCTGTCTTTCTCGACGCCCGAGTGGGATAGGCAGCATCCGGAGGAGCGCCTCCGCGAGGCCAGTCGTTTTCCTTGCCGGGGAAATCAGGACGCGGCTGTGATGCGATGTATGTCGCAACGTCGAACGCCTGCTGCGGCGTGAGGATGCCCGGCCGGTCTCGCGGCATGAGATGATGAATGAAGGCGGCCGCTGTATTCACCCGCGACATTCCAGCACCGATGTTGAACGATCGAGGACCCCACAGGGGCGGCGCGACCTGTGTGCCGTGCCCGTCCGGTCCGTGACACACCACGCAGTTCGCCTGGAAGACTGTCCGCCCTCGCGCCGTGTCACCTTTAAGAGGATCGAGCCTGGGCAATCCCTGGCCCTGCATCTCTACGCCGACTGGAAATCCCTTCGAGAGAAACGCGAGATATGCAACAATGTCGTGCATGTCTCTTCCTGACGGCGAGAGAGGTTTCCCATTCATGCTGCGCAGGAAGCAGTCGTTGACACGGTCCTCGATGATTTCGACTGTGCCGCTGCGGCCGCGGTACTGGGGAAACCTTGCATACGAGCCGACGAGAGGCATTGCGTCGCGCTGAGTTCCATCGGCGATGTGACAGTTAGTGCACGAAAGAGCGGCGCCGACATGTGCGGGAAGGCTGTCGCGAGTGTATTTCAGGAGTGCACGTCCTCGCCGCACCGACGCAAGCGTGACGCTGTCCTTGATCTCGCTCTCATCGGGAATGCGAAACGGCGCACCTTTGGGCGGCTCGTTCTTTGTCATTGCCATTGCGAGAGTATCCCTCGGCTCCGGATTTGATTCCGTGCATGCAATGACTCCAGCGCTTACAAAAAGAATTGCGCGTAAATGAGCGAGCCGACCGCGAGTCGTAGGATTCTCCTTATTTGCCTGCTGAAAAAATCTGCAGCGCCGCAACCTGCGTCCAGTGCAGCAGCAGCTCATTTCCTTCAACGATGATAATTCGCTGGTAATCGTCCGGCTTTGTCTCGAGAAGATCGACGAGCGCCTGGACCGGGCCTGCGCCCAGCTGAAGCGTGTGACCGCCCGCGAGATAAAGTTTTGCTCCCGTTATCTGCTTTGCCATCTGATTGATCCTGATTTCTACTTTGTGTCGAGTTTTCTGCCCGCGTCGAGCGCGTCGTAGTTGAGCATCGTGTTGAAGACGAGGAAATAACTGCCGAGCGTGTATCCGCGCCAAAGCGCGTTGTTCCCCATGAGAATTACGTGCCCTTTTCCCGACGGGACGTCGACTACAACCGGCCGCTGGGCGACATCGTTTCCGTCGAGAAGGCCGGACACCAGGAGATTCCGCTGATCCGCAAACCGGAGCACAACGCGAGGACGCAATGCGGGCGGAATGATCGTGAGAGGGAAACGCTCCTGCTCTTCCGTGACTGGCGCAGCCTGCCACGGTTGCACGGGCTTTCGCTTCGGTGCTTCATTACGCGGATCGAGCACCGCTCTCCCCTGTGGCACATCGGAGTCGTCGGCGGTGCCTCGCCCCGTTGGCCGTGCATTCGATGAATCCGCAGACCGGCCTCCTCGAGTGCCGAGCACGTTCGTTACGCTGAAGCTCTGCCCGCCGTCGCTGTAAACTGCGAGGCTGTCAGGTATTCCATACGCAATCGGACTTGCATCGTCCACGATTTTCGTGCGGAGAAGCGAGCCGACGACATGCAGTCGCCCTGCGTTGTTCATCGTTACGCCGCTCGCAAGTCCCATTGTTATGGCGAAGTCTGCAGTGTTCTCAACGGTGAGAAACACGCCGCCGGCATTTACGAAGCTCGCGATGTTCTGAACTCCCTGATATGTGAGACCGGGCCGGATGTCGTCCGTTTCATCGATCTTTCCGATGTTCGGAGTTTCGGCAGTTGTTTTCCACGGCATCGGATTTCGCCAGTTCGGCAGCCCGTTGACAATTGCCTGCGGCGACCCGGACGTGGGAGGAAACAGAATCACGTCGTACTTCGCTTTCAGGTTTGGAGTTTTTGCAACATCCTGGGTGCTGATGTAGTCGAAGGGAATTCCGTTGAAGTCGAACGCCTGTCTCCACCATCCTTCGGTCTGCGTGCTGGACCAGGTGTGCAGTATCGCAACGCGAGGTGCGCGCGCGGGATGTGATTTTACCGTAGGCGCAGAAGCGAGCGCGTAGGCGGTTAGCCCCAGCTCGGTCAGTGTCTTGTCGAGTGTGGCATGCGGAACTTTTTGAATGATGAACGACCCGCGGCGAAACTTCCTGTCCGCTCCGCTGAATGGTTCTTCAGCGACCTGAATGTCAGCGGTTTTCAGGCGGTAACGAAGCGTTGCGAGCGCATTGTCGGCATTGTGCTCGATTGCGAACACAGATCCGGAGCCCTTGATTCCGCCCGGTGATTTGATTTCGCCTGACACAAGCTCCATCGGCGCATCGAGAATTTTAGAATCGGTGATGCGAACGGTCTGCACTGCGAAATTCTCGGGGAACGTCCACCCGGTGTCATCGTACGGAGTCTTCTGCGGATCGTTCGGGCTCCAGTACTGGTAGTCGAGGAGCGCATCAGCGATGCGCGAATAGGGCTGGTCCATTCTTACGATGTAGCTGCCGGCAGGGAACTGTCGTGCCTCGAAGCGCGGACGAAGCGAAAGTGTGTCGACACTTCTGACCGTTGCAGTATCTGCATTTGCTGTCGCTGCAGGCTTCGGACGGGAGGCAGGCACCATTGCCGAAAAATCCGATGTCGCGCGCGAGATCTCCACGTGCTGCCTCTGCAGAATTCTCAGCAGCTCCGCCTGTGCTCCCGGTCGTGGATCACTCGCAGGAAACACGTACGCAGCGGGTCCTTCGGTGCGTGCCTTGAGAATCGAGCGCTTGCCTTTCTCGTAGAAGTTCTGGAGAAACTGATTCTTTGCGTTCGCGAAATAACTGAGGGACACCAGCAGGCCGGTCTGCTCGTAGTTGTTGTTGTTGCGAAGGGACCACTTCACCTTGGGCAGCGGCGGATTCTGTCTGTACCACGTGCGCGATGTCTGCTCTGCCGTGAGAACGCGATCGACAGTTTCTGCGGTTCCGCCGTTCCCGAACGTTTCATAGAGGCGGCTTATTCCGTTGTGAGTCGCCGCCATGAACATGAGATAGCCGGGTGACCACGTGTCGAAGTTGCCGTGAGTGTAGACGCCGGGCATTCCAAGACGTGTCATCTCCTGCACGTTGTTCCATCCGAGCAGCTGCCACTCGTTTGTCAGCAGAGGATCGATCCACGCGTTGTAAGGCCCGTCACCGACAGTGTTGTCATAGAGAAAGGCACCTGACTCATGCAGGTCATGAAGCACCTGCGCATGCCAGCCGACATAGGCATCCAGAACATTTCGCGAGAGCTTGAGCGTGAGGCCCATTGCGTCGCGGTTGTTGTCGTGCGCGACGTACTTGCCCCAGTAGAGAAGATTGGGGTATGTGTCGCCGGGATGCGCCATGTGCCAGCGGAAGAGGTCGACCATGCGGTCGCGGCCATCTACTTCGACAATCGGCGTGATGAGAGTAATCAGGTTGTCGCGAATGTTTCTGATGTACGCGCTCTCGTCCACGGCGAGACGATACGCAAGCTCCATCAAAGCGGTGGGTGCGCCCGTTTCCGGCGAGTGAATTGTGCCGGTGATGTAATAGACGGGCGTAGTCTGCGCGATAATGTTGTCAGCGGCCTGATCGTTCATTCCAATCGATCGCGGATTTGCCAGCTGAGCGAGCCGTGCCTTGTTGGCATCGAGGCTTTGAATGAGCGACTCTGATGCAACTGCCACGGCGATCATCTCGCGGCCTTCTTCCGTTGTGCCGATCGAAAAAACCTTTACGCGCGGGCTCGCCTTCTCGAGCATCCGGAAATAGGCGTAGACATCCTTCGAGTAAGGGAGGTTGTCCTTTGCTCCGGCAATGTCGCCGAGCACGGCCTTTGGAGTGGGGACTGCCGCTGATTTCGGGAGGTAGTCGACGAGCGGCGAAAGAAAGAACGGCTCTGTTGTGTACTCGTGAATCTTTCTGGTGTACTCCGAGTCGATCGGCTGCATCGGATCGCGGCCTGGTTTGATCATCGACGCTGGTGGCGAGTTGGCCGCAGAATTGCCATTCGTCGATTTTTCTGTCGACTGCGCGGTTATGAGCGAAGGAATCGAAGCCGCGATGATTAGCGCGGCAGCAAGAGGTCGAAAACCTGTCATTTTTCTCTGAGGGATTGTCGGGTACCTGGAACGCCGAAATATGGCGTAGTGGAACCCGGAACAGCCATGCGGCATACACAGTTTGAACAGCTTCCGGGGAATTCCTTTTGCGTTCGATAGTTATTCTTCTCGCACTCACCATATCGACTTCCGCGCTTCACGGCCAAGTCACTCAGACTGATGAGGCGCAGGCTGCTTTCACGCGTGGGAAAAAGGCGCTCGAGCAGAACGATGCGTCAAAAGCGGTCGAGTTTCTCGAGAAGGCGGTTTCATTGAATCCGGGAAGCTCCGAGTACTACGACTGGCTGGGCAAGGCGTACGGAACGCAGGCGCAGAGAGCGGGCAGGTTGAAGCAGGCTTTGCTCGCCAGGAAAACCAAATCCGCCTGGGAGAAAGCGATTGCCCTCGATCCGGACAATGTCGAAGCGCGACAGGACATCATTTTGTATTACCTGGCCGCTCCTGGATTTATGGGAGGGAGCAAGGAAAAAGCGAGAGCGCAGGCACTGGAGATCAAGAAGCGCAGTGCGTTTCGCGGCGCGCTGAATCTCGCCAGTGTTTGCGCTGCGATGAAAAACCTGACTTGTGCAGAGACTGAGCTCAAATCAGCCATCACGAATTACCCGGACAGCTCGGCGGGATACAGGGCGCTCACCGAGCTGTACGTGAGCCAGAAGCAATATGATCGCGCGTTTGCGACGATCGGCATGAGGCTCCTCGCGAAGCCGGCAGATCCGGTTGCGCTCTACTCATACGGGCGGACTGCTTCGATATCCGGACAGAATCTCGAGCGTGGAGAGGAAGCACTGCGTGCATATCTTGGCGCTCCGCTTACCTCACCCCCGCCTGCAAACGCGCATTACCGATTGGGGCTGATTTTGGAGAAGCGTGGGGATAAGGAGGGAGCGAAGCGGGAATATCGCTCTGCTCTCGTGCTCGATCCCTATTACGACGAGGCGAAGAAAGCGCTTAAAGCAATCGGCGGTGGATAAGTTTCATCTCTGCCACACAGGACTGGCCGCCGAACGAATTTGCCACGTGGTATCGATTACGCCGTCGAGGCCGACGCGCTTAAGATCCACGCCGCACGGGTCAGCATTAAACCAGTCGTCATAACACGTCTTGGATGCCGAACCGATTGCGAAGATGATGCTCTTGCCATCGGGTGACCATGCTACCTTGCGGGACTCGTCGGGGATACCATATACGTCGAACCCTGACCAGTCGAATCCGCTCATCACGACCGTCACGTTCGATCCGTCAGAATCCATGACAAACAACCTCCCGGCGTTGATCGCGATGCGCGTGCCGTCAGGCGATCGCGCGGGATAACCACCACCGTTGTGCAGCCGACGGACGTTTGATCCGTCTTGATTCATTTCGAATATCCCTACGTCCTCCTGATAGCCCGAGGGACGAGAAAAAAGAATCCTGTTCCCATCGGACGACCACTCTGGGTCAAGACTATCCATATCATCGTCAGTGATCTGCTTGATATCGCTTCCGTTCGCGTTCATCACGAAAATCTTATGTTCCCAGGCTCCTCGAGAGGTAACGAAAGCAATTCTTTGTCCGTCTGGCGACCACGCCGGACTGGTGCTACTCCGCCGGGTGCTGCTGTTCACCGCGTGCGTCAAACGAAGTCGATTCGTTCCGTCCGCGTTCATCACCCAGATGTCCCTGCCGTCTTCGTTTCCTACCCAGCTCGAGAAGGCGATTTTCTTTCCGTCCGCCGACACGGCGGGATCGAAGTCGGGCGAGCCACCGCTCAGGCTGGTCAGTACCGTACCGTTTGAATCAGCAACGAAAATCCCCCCGAATGGATCGGAAAAGACGATCTGTCCGGGCATTATCCGCACTTCCGGCGCTTTCGGTGTGGTCGGTGCCGTCGGCGTCTCGGGCACCGCTGGCAGCGGCACTGGCTTGGGTTCGGGGCCAATCGAATCGCAGGACAATGTCGTCATGAGGATCGCCACTGCAGCGCCCCACCTCATTGTCGTAACCCGGACGTCCAGCACAGGGAATGTCATGGCAGTCTCCTCGCTAATCGTTGTTAGCGTTGTCTCATCTCTGACTACCAGACGACAAGAATCTCAGATGTGCTCATGACGAATCCGGTTCGCGACTGACCAAGCAGCACCGCAAACGAGACAAGCCGCAACCGCCTGATGGCTAAATGCTCCAGTTGCCCTACATTAGAACCACCGTCTGTAACCGGGAACAGACCTTCGATGGGTGACGCTGACCAGCACGTCGTGAATCGCCTGCTCCACGAGATGAGGTCGGGAAACAGCGAGGCTTTTTCACAGCTGCTCCCACTCGTGTATGACGAGCTGCATCAGATGGCCGGAAGGCAGAGACGCAACTGGGACGGTGACGAAACGCTCGATACGACCGCGCTCGTGCATGAGGCCTACATCCGGCTCGTCGATCACTCGGGGCAAAAATGGGAGAGCTATCCGCATTTCCTGGCAGTGGCAGCCACTGCAATGCGGCAGATCCTGGTGGACTACGCGAAACGGAAACACGCGGGCAAACGCGGCGGCGGGATGAAGCGGGTTCCACTTTTCGAAATCGAATCGACGCTCAACAGCTCCGGCTCGATCGATGAAGCACGGTCAGCAGCCTTGATTGCTCTCGACGATTCTCTGCGCCGACTGGAGGAGGTTGACTCGAGGCAGAGCCGCATTGTCGAGTGCCGATTCTTCGGTGGAATGACCATCGAAGACACTGCCACTGCACTTGGCATCGCTCCGATTACAGTTCGTCGAGGCTGGACGAATGCGAAGTCGTGGTTGTATCAGGATCTGACGAAGACTCTCGAGGATGCGCTTTGAGCGACCTGGCCGACAAGATCCTCGACGAGGCGATGACTTTCGAGCCACAGGCACGCACGGCGTATCTGGAGCAGTCGTCAGAGCATGATCCGGCGCTGCGAGACGAGTTGTTATCGCGTCTCCAGTCCGCGGAGGCGGCTGATGAGTTCTTCGATCGCCTGAGCGACCTCGTCTTCTCATCCACTTTTTCTGACAGCGACGACGAACCCCCGGCGGACGAGGCGCAGGAATCTGTTCTAACAGAGGGTGAAAGCATCCTCGCGCACTACCGCATCGTGTCGCTGATCGGCAGGGGTGGGATGGGAACATTGTACCGCGCCCGTGACGAGCGTCTCAATCGCGACGTCGCGCTCAAGTTTCTGCCCTCTGGTCTGAGTGCGGAGCGGAAAGCCCGGGACCGGCTGCTCATAGAAGCGAGGGCGATCGCGGGCTTGAACCATCCGAATGTCTGCGGGATTCATGAGATCGCGGAGACGCCGGATGGGCAGATGTTCCTTGCGATGCCACTCTATGACGGAATAACGCTGAAGGAAAAGCTGCGGCAAAGTCGATTGTCAATTGAAGAGTCGGTAAGCATTGCAATTCAGATAGCGCGCGGACTCGCTGCTGCACATGCGCGCGGAATCGTCCATCGTGACGTGAAGCCTGGGAATGTCATGGTGTCCCCGGATGGCACGGTTCGCCTGCTCGATTTTGGACTCGCAATTCCCATCGAAGGGAGTCTCACAAACTCGGCCAGCACTCGTGGGACAGTCGTCTATATGTCCCCCGAACAGGCGAGAGGGGAACCAGTTGATGCCCGCTCGGATCTATGGTCGCTTGGCGTCGTGTTGTATGAGATGATTGCCGGGACGCGCCCGTTTCACAGAGGAAACCCAGCCCCGATTCTCGATCAGATTTTCCACTCGGATCCTGAGCCTCTCTCCAAGAAAGGTCAGGAGATTCCCCGCGCACTCGAGAGAATCGTCGAGGGGCTCCTGCAGCGCGATCCCGCGAGACGGTTTGGAAGTGCAGCGCAGCTTCTCGAAAGCCTGGAAAGGGTGCTGCCTTCCGAATCCGGCAATTCGCGAGTGTCGCGCTTAATGGTTCTTGTTGCGGGAACCGGTGCAGTTGTTCTCGTACTGCTCGCGTTTCTCTCGTGGCCGCGCCAGGCGGAAACAACGCTGCGCCCCACGGATCATTCAACGACGCGGAACGTCGCGGCGTACGAACACTACGTACGCAGCATGGATCAGCCACTAATCCGCACTGACAGTGGAGCGCGGATCGCACTCGAACATATTCAGCAGGCAATCGCTCTCGATAGCGGCTACGCCGCGGCTTATGCGCGCCTCGCACGCCTGCAGATACGGATCGCTGATGGAAATGACCTGGAGATGTCGCGGCGCGAGCGCCTTTCGGTGGCGGAGAAAGCCGCGCTGAAGGCGGTCGAACTCGATGATTCCTCCGGCGAGGCGCATGCCGCGCTTGGAAAGGTCATGAAATACACGCACAGAAGGCCTCAGGCTGTCGCAGAGATGCGCCGGGCAATCGCTCTCGAGCCGTCGAACAATGAAACGCGCGAGACGTTAGCTGAGCTCCTTGTAGAGACTGGCCACCCCGGGGAAGCTCTCCTTCAGGCGAGACGGTCGTTCGAGCTGGATTCAATGTCTCCGACCGCAATCTCGGAAGTTGCGAACGCATTGCTGGCGAGTGACAGGTGCGATGAAGCTCTGCCCAAGCTGGCAAAGCTCAGCTCTCTTCGACCTACCCTGAATCGCGCACCACTACTTGCGTCGCAGTGCTATGCTCAAAAAGAGATGTGGCCTCAGGCGATCGCGGAAATGGAGCGCATCGTACCGAATGGCGGGCCGCGAGCGGACGCACTGTTGGGCTACACGCTTGGTCGTGCGGGCCGGGACGCGGAAGCCAGGAAAATTCTCGACGAGCTGACCGTGCGTTTCCGCAAGCTCAATGACGGCGCTTTCTACGTTGCACTCGTTTATTCCGGATTAGGAGACCGGGATCACGCAATCGAGTGGCTCGACAAATCAGTCGATGATCTGTCATTCATTGCTGACTGGATGCCGGGGATCATTAAAGATTTCAGCCGCGATCCGCGTTTTTCTCCCATCGCCCACCGATTAGGGATCGCAGTGGGGACGCGGTAGGCGGCCAAGTAGGCCTGCGTTATACGGAGGGTGAGGGACTCGAACCCCCAAGCCCTTGCGGGCGCCAGTTTTCAAGACTGGTGCAATAGCCATTCTGCCAACCCTCCATGTGCTTCCGGAAAGTATCGGGGCCGCCACGCTTCCTCAACGGCCTTGTTCTCCGTATGTTCGCGTCGCCTTTTTGGAGAATCAAATGAGCCGCATACCTCTCTGCATTCTTTCGGCGGGCATGCTCGCAGCCGCCGCATGCCAGACCACCAACAATGGGTCGACTGCGACGTCGACAGTAGCGAACAATTCCGCCGCAGCGGTTGATCAACAGTCAGGATGGAAATCGCTGTTCGATGGAAAAACACTCGCAGGATGGCGCAACTATAAGAAGGAAGGCGTCGGTCCCGGCTGGACTGTCGTTGCCGGAGTGCTGACAAGATCAGGAGACAACGCCGGCGACATAATCACCGTCGACAAATACAAAAACTTCGAGCTCACTCTCGACTGGAGAATCTCTGAAGGCGGCAACAGCGGCATTCTTTACCGCGGCACCGAAGACAACGAATACATCTGGCAGAGCGCGCCGGAGATGCAGGTTCTCGACAACGACCGCCATCCGGACGGAAAACGCGATGTCACCTCCGCCGGATCAGTGTTCGATGTCTATCCTGCGCCGCACAGCGCAGTTCATCCCGCAGGACAGTGGAATTCCATCCGTCTGGTCGTGAATGGAAATCACGTCGAGCACTGGATGAATGGCCAGAAGGTCGTGGACTATGAGCTCGGCAGCGACGACTGGAAAGCAAGAGTTGCGAACAGCAAGTGGAAATCAGTTCCGACATACGGACAAGCGAGCGAAGGCTACATCGGATTGCAGGATCACGGGGACAAGGTCGAATTCCGCAACATTCGCATAAGGGTCCTTCCATGAGCGTACGATTCCGCCTGATGGTGATGATGTTCCTCCAGTACTTCGTCTGGGGAGCGTGGTACGTGACGATGGGCACCTACCTCGGCACGACACTCAAGTTCGATGGAACCCAGGTCGGACTTGCCTACGGAACGACAGCGATTGCGGCGATCATATCGCCGTTTTTCGTTGGCATGATCGCCGACAGGTTCTTCCCGACAGAAAAAATCATCGCGCTGCTTCACATCGCCGGCGCCGTTCTGTTGTACATCGTGTCGCGACAACAGACGTTCAGCACCTTCTATCCACTGCTCATTCTATACGCGCTGCTGTACATGCCGACGCTCGCCCTCACGAACTCGATCTCATTCGACAACATGAGCGACTCGGCGAAAGATTTCCCGAAAATCCGCGTACTTGGCACAATTGGCTGGATAGTAGCGGGAGTGATCGTCGGCCAGCTTGGTCTCGAGGCAACTGCAACGCCAATGCGTCTTGCAGCGGGAGGGTCAGTACTTCTCGGACTCTACTCGCTCCTGCTTCCGCACACTCCGCCGCATGCAGCAGGAAAGCCGCTGAGTGTCAGAGATGTTCTCGGGCTCGATGCGCTCGCGCTTCTCAAGGACAAGTCGTTTACGACATTCGTGGTCGGCTCGTTCCTGCTCTGCATTCCGCTGCAGTTCTACTACGCGTTCACGAATCTCTTCCTGAATGAAACAGGAATGACTGCGGCGGCGACGAAGATGACCCTCGGCCAGGCGTCCGAGATTGGATTCATGCTCCTGCTTCCGCTGGCGCTGACTCGCCTCGGCGTAAAGAAGATCATGCTGATTGGCATGGCGGCATGGGCGCTGCGCTACTTCATGTTCGCGATGGGTAACGTTGGATCGCTCGTGTGGATGCTGTACCTCGGCATACTTCTCCACGGAGTGTGCTACGACTTCTTCTTCGTAACGGGGCAGATCTACGTCGATCAGCAGGCGGGGCCGAAGATTCGTGCAGCAGCACAGGGATTCATTGCATTCGTCACGCTCGGTGTCGGACTCTTCATCGGCTCATGGGTTTCCGGAAAAGTCGTCGACGCTTACGCTGTCACGGGGCCCAGCGGGGTCGCTACTCACGATTGGCGGTCGATATGGATGATCCCGGCGATTGGTGCTGCGGTAATTCTCGTTGTGTTCGCTCTTCTGTTCCGGCCGCGGGCGGAGGTTCAAGCAACTTCGTAGGAGAGACAGGCCGAGCGGTCAGATCACGGCTTCCATTTACCCTTCGCAACATCGGGCACGAATGAATCGAGTCCGCGGGGAGGGAAGTCCAGTGTCTTGCCGCTCTGAGCGCTCATGTATGCTGCCATCAGGATCTGCATCACCTGGACGCCGTCGTCGAACGTGAGCATCGGCTTTTCGCCGCGCGCAAATGCCCGCACCATGTGGCGATTCTCAGCGGTGTATCCGTACGCTGCAGCTTCTTCCGACACAACGGGCATGAGTCCCATTTCTGCATTCTGCTTCTCGACGAGATCTTCGCCCGCTTTGCCTCTTACCTCGCGGCTGAAGAAAAGCTTGAGCCCGCTGTCGAGTGTATTCCATGACATCGAGTACTCAGGGCCGAGCAGTTCCGCGGAAAGCCGGAGACCCGCACCTACAAAGCTCCATGATGTCGTGACTTCACCAACAAGGTGCTCTCCGCTGTCCGCTTCGTATTCGATTGTCGCGCGCGCGAAATCCTCTGAAGGACGCTTTCGATAGTCGACGTCCTTTCCCATCGTCTTCGACAATTGCTTTGCGTAGTGAGGGCGGCTCCATTTCAGTGAAGCGATGTGCGCGCTGATTCGCTTCGGCCGAATGGAATCGCGCGGAGCGCCGGGTTTCGTCAGCAGATGGCGCACCACTTCGACCGAGTGACACATCATGTCATTCAGAACACCGCCGCCCTGCAGCGTTCCCTGCCAGAACCACGGCATGTGCGGGCCGCTGTGCTCCTCCGCTGCTCTTGCGAGGTACGGACGACCGGTGAGTGCAGCACCTCGTGTCCAGATGAGCTCCTTCCCGCGAGTGATATCCGGTGCAAATAGCTGGTTCTCGAGATAGCCCGTGTTCAGTCCGACACTCGCCACCAGCTTTGCCACCTTCTTAGCGTCAGCGACGTTTCGCGCCAGAGGCTTCTCGCACGCAATGCCTTTGAGCGACGCACCGTTTTTCACCGCGCGCACAATCTCTTCAATGTTGTCGATGCGCGCCTGATTGGGACCGCAGAGCCAGATTGCGTCGATCGCTGGATCGGATACGAGCTCGGCAATTGTCTTGTACCCGCGAGCATCACCGACCTCGAGATCTCTCGCAAGCTTCGCAGTGGATTCGGCGTTCTTCGAGTTGGGACTCCACACACCCCTGACATCCGCGTCGCGAACGGCCGTGAATGCCTGGATGTGGAAGCGGGCGTTGAATCCGCTCCCGATGAATCCGATTCCAATTGTCATCTTGTTCGCTGTACAGGTACGCGCGTCTTCATCAGGTCATGCGAGACGCCGAGTTTGTCCATCGCGGATTGGGGACAGCCATTCCATGCGGGGAGCGCGACGTTGCCGACGAAGTTCACGTCCTTGTATCCCATCTCGCTGGAGAAGAATCCACTGGCCGTGAGATCGCGGAAGCGATTGAAGAACGACACTCC
This sequence comes from Gemmatimonadaceae bacterium, assembly GCA_035646915.1. Lineage (GTDB taxonomy): Bacteria > Gemmatimonadota > Gemmatimonadetes > Gemmatimonadales > Gemmatimonadaceae > UBA4720. Next base: position 5 of record DASROK010000240.1, on the reverse strand, counting down.
CTGAC
>DASROK010000239.1:0-3627 GCA_035646915.1 Gemmatimonadaceae bacterium | reverse complement strand
GTTCTTTTTCACGGGCACAATCTCGCGGGAGGTGTGATTCGGCGCCACGAAAACGGGAGCGATCGAACGCATTTTCTGCCTGATAATCATGTAACAGTTGCGTTAACGAGCCGCGCTTGTTTTTTCGCTTGCACTTTCGGCGCTTCACTCTTAGGGTTGCTTCCTGCTGCATCGAAAAATCGTGACAATTCCCGGAGGCAGACAATGGTTCGTGTAGAGAAGTTTGTAAAAAGCTTCGTGAAGAGCGAAGAGGGCGCAGCACTCGCAGAGTACGGTATCCTCGTCGCATTCATCGCGATTGTCGCGATCACTGCGGTGACGTTCTTTGGAAGCCGGATCTCAGCGAAGTTCTCTCAGTACGCAACAACGCTGAGCTGACGCAGCGCTCGCTGCGCTCGCGAGCAGGAATACGCGAGTGCAGGCAAGTGTGAATAACCGATCGGAAAGTTTCTGGTCGCAGAAAATTGTCGGTACTGTCGGTTTCGTTGTCTGTGGTGGCAGTGCGGTATCTGGTTGCTGGAGTTCCTACCAGTTCGGCGCCTTTGGCGCCGGAGTTACCCGCGAGCGACGCTGCTCGAGACCGATTCGAATGAGGCGTTGGATCCTCTCATCGGTCGCACCTCGGCGACCGCCAGAGGCGCGGTTTCGCAAGCCGCTGTAGTTGGCGGTAGAAGTTCACATTCACTCTTCACGGAGGTACAGGTGGCACGCATCGCTCTGGCTGCTCGCCGTTTCATCAAGGATGAAGAAGGCGCAGCACTGGCCGAGTACGGCATCCTGGTCGCGTTCATTGCAATCGTCGCGATCACGGCTGTGACGTTCTTCGGCAGCAAGATCTCGGCGAAGTTCTCGGCTCTCGGCACGACCTTCTCCTGATCGGTCAGGGAGTGCGTCCCTTCGAAGGTGCTCCGTTGGCGCTCGCGGCAGGAATTGTTTTCAGCACGATCCTCATCGCGGCAGCCATCGGAGACCTGAGGACAAGGCGCATTCCGAACAAGCTTGTCGCGGTCCTGGCTTTGTCAGGGATCGCATTCTCCGTCGCAAGAGCACCGGTGATTGCCGGGCTGTCTCAAGCAGGCGGCGGCTTACTGGCGGGATTGGCGTGCTGGCTTCCCTTCTACGCGTTGGGCTGGCTGGGCGCAGGGGATGTAAAGCTGTACGCAGCGGCAGGCGCGTGGCTCGGGCCGGCAAGAGCGGCAGAGGGCGCGCTGATTGGCGCACTGTTCGGTGCGGTATTGTCGCTGATCTGGATGGCTAGATCGCAGGGAATGAAGGGAGCGGCTCAGACGCTCGGCATGGCTGCAGCTACGCCCGGGATGCTTACTCCGGACTCTGGGTCGAGTAAGCGCTCGACTCTGCCGTACGGTGTAGCGATAGCATTTGGCGCGCTGTGGGCCGGCTGGATGCCGCGGATACTGCACGTGTAGGAGAAGTGTCAGCAAGCATCGCGTAGTTAGTGGACAACTGAAATTCATCCGGGAAGGAGCATGGGCGGACGGTATAAACTCGTATTCTGGGGCGCTATTCTCGTGGCAGCTGCCGCGACGTTTGGCGCGTACAGGCTTCTCGCCGCAAACAGCCGCGCAGAGGTCGCAACGCGACCCGTGGTTGTGGCAAATCGTGATATCCCCGAGGGGGTCACGATCGATCGAATCGCATTGTCGGCGGCTCAGTGGCCAATGCAGGCAGTGCCTGTCGGCGCATTCGCGTCGATCGATTCCGTTGCGGGACGTGTTGCACGCGTTGCCGTATACAATGGAGAAGCGATCGTCCCCGGGAGACTGGCTCCTGTAGGCACAGGACCTGGCCTCGAGCTCAAGATTCCTCCGGGACAGCGCGCAATGGCCGTACGCATCAACGATGTCGCGGGCATCAGCGGCCTGCTTCAGCCGAACAGCCGCGTCGATGTGCTCGTGACTATTCGCGACGATGCTGCGGCCGATAAGCAGGTTGCCAAGCTGTTCATGTCGAACATGCTCGTGCTCTCAGTCGGCACAGAGATCCAGCGCGATGCGCAGGGTAAGCCGAACAATGCGGCGACCGTGACGCTGGCGGTGACGCCGGAGGAAGCAGAGCGCCTCGCGATCGCAATGAATACCGGTGCTATCCAGCTGGTCCTTCGCGGCTACGGAGATCCGGACAGTGTTCGCACCAAAGGTGCGAGCTCGGGCGACGTTCTCAATCAGTTGAAAGGAACGAGCACCCTGGTTCCGGCGCCGTCAAAGGCGGCTCCGCCAAGAATCGTCTATCGCCCTCTTCCCGCTCCCAAGCCGGAGCCGAAGAAGGAACCACCGCCGCCCCCGCCTGATTCGGCACGCGTCGATGTGTACCGCGCAGGGAAAGCGGCGCAGCAGAAGTTCGATACAGTCACCAAGCGCTAATCACCACTTTGCACTCTTTCGTGGAGGTCCGTCTGAAAGCTCTCGCCACTTTCCGCAAGCTGTCTCTTATTGCCGGATTCGCACTCGCGATTCTGCCGGCATTGGCCAGCGCACAGAGCGGACCTGTCGTCAGGATCGACTTGCCTGTTGGCCGCTCGTATCCGCTGACGACTCCTGTTGGCATCACCAAGGTCTCGATTGCAAATCCAGACGTTGCTGACGTAGTCGTGGTGGGAACTCGCGAGCTGGTGATCAACTCCAAGGCTCAGGGCGAAACAGACGCGATCTTCTGGCTCGCGAACGCTACGCGGCTCCACTATCGCATCTCGGTTCATTCTCCATCCGACAGATCGCAGATCGCGCTCTACATCAAGATCGCTGAGGTCCGCAAGGATTTTTCGCGGCAGTACGGACTCTCCGGTTTGTATCGCAACAGGGGAACGCGGATTGGAACCGGAACCTTCAATACCGACAACGCCTTCGACCAGCAGGGCAACATCACTCTTCCGCAGCAAGCCGGATTTCTCACCGTTCTGACTGATTTCGGCACGAAGAATCTGCTCGGACTGCTCGATGCAGAAGAGGCCACCGGCAAGGCAAAGACTCTTGCCGAGCCCAACATCCTCGCGGGAAACAAGGATACGGCAACGTTCCTCGCGGGCGGGGAAATCCCGATTCCGATCATTCAGCCGGGCGAAGGCGCGGTAACCCGTGTGACAATTCAGTACAAGGAATTCGGCGTTCGCCTGCGTTTCGTTGGAGAGATCCTGAGTGACAGCCTCATCAAGATCAACGTGACTCCTGAAGTCTCGAGCCTCGACTTCGTCAACGGCGTCGACATCTCCGGCTTCCGGATTCCAGCTTTCCGCACTCGTCGAGTTTCGACTACGGTGGACGTGCGGCGTGATCAGAGCATGATCATCTCGGGACTGTTCAACAACGAGCAGGAAAAAGTCAAAACCGGACTTCCCTGGATCAAGGATCTTCCTGTCATTGGTGAGTTGTTCTCCAGCACGCGCTGGATTAACAATGAGAGCGAGCTTCTGGTTGTAGTCACTCCTGTGATTGTCGATCCTCTCGATCCTCGTCCTCAGGATGTGCTCAAGCTGCTTCCCGATACGGCATTGCCGGCTCGTGATGCAATCAAGAAGCGCCTCGACGATGCGTCTAAGAGACCACCGTCACCAATCATTCGCTAAACCTGGTAACTAGATGCAACGTCGTGCGCTTATTGCGGCAAACGCAG
>DASROK010000238.1:0-6498 GCA_035646915.1 Gemmatimonadaceae bacterium | reverse complement strand
GGATCGAGCATCTTCGAGGGAATCCGCTGCTATGCGACTCCCGAGGGTCCGTCGATCTTCAGGCTCGAAGATCACATGCGCCGGTTCGTCGACTCGTGCAAGATCTACCGCATGCCTCTCGAGCATTCGATCGATACTCTCGTGCAGGCATGTGTCGACACAATCTCGGAAAACGAGATGCCGCATGCGTACCTGCGGCCCATTGCAGTCCGCACTGGCGAACAGATGGGCGTGAATCCCATCGGTGTTCCTCTCGAGGTTTTCATCATTCCGTGGACATGGGGCACATACCTTGGCCAGGAATCGCTGGCGAGCGGAGTAGATGTGTGCGTGTCGACCTGGAGGCGCCCTGCGCCGAGCACCCATCCCACGATGGCGAAGGCGGGTGGAAACTATCTCAACTCGCAGCTGTCGAAGATGGAAGCGAAGCTCGACGGGTTTGCCGAAGGCATAATGCTGGATTCGTTCGGGCAGATATCAGAAGGCAGCGGCGAAAATCTTTTCGTGGTCCGCGATGGCAAGCTGTTCACGTCGCCGATTTCAGCAGGAATTCTTCAGGGGATTACGCGCGATTCAGTTGCGCGAATTGCGCGCGACAGGGGAATCGAAGTGATCGAGCAGGCGATGCCGCGCGAGATGCTGTACATCGCCGACGAGCTGTTCTTTACCGGAACGGCTGCCGAGATCACCCCGATCCGCTCTGTCGACCGGATTCAGGTGGGCGCCGGCGGCCGCGGTCCGATAACTGAGGCGATCCAGAAGGAGTACATGGGGATAGCAGAGGGTCGCATAGCGGACCGATATGGGTGGCGAACGATGGTGCCCGTCGCCTCGGTAGTTCCCGGCTGAATGCTGAATGCTGATTTCTGACCAGGGGCGCCTTTGGTCAGCATTCAGTATTCAGCATTCCAGTCGTCAGCATTCAGAATTCAGCATTCGCCTTTAGTATTTTGTTTCCCCCCTTGTATATTGTAGCGACGCTGTAACGGAGGTAGGTGCTTGATCGTAGGCTGTCTTGCACTCAACGCTTCGTTCGAGCCGCTTACGATGGTGCCGCTCAGACGAGCGTTGCGGTTGGTCATTGATGGAAAGGCAGAAGTCGTCGAAGCTGATCCCGAAAGGGTAGTACGCTCCGAGCGATTGACGCTGCCGCGCCCCCTGGTCATCAGGCTGACGCGGTTCATCCACGTCCCCCGTCGGTTCCGCCGGCAGGTGACCAACACCTTCCTGTTCGCGAGAGATCGCTATCGCTGCCAGTACTGCGGGCGATACCAGATCGAGCTCAAGCCGCGTGAGTCACTGACCCGTGATCACCTTGTGCCAATGTCGCGTGGCGGGACCAACGACTGGACCAACGTCGTGACCGCCTGCAGCCCGTGCAACACGCGCAAGGCGAACAGTCTGCCCACCGAGATTGGGATGCACCCGATGCACAATCCAGTCGAGCCGCACTTTGTGCACCTGTCATGGGCTGTGCGCAAGCTTACGCCTACCCAGTCGAAGTACATCAAGATGTTCTACGGCGATGAGACGCTGCACTACCTCGAGGATCTGGAGCACAAGCACCCTCACGGACATCCAGTCATTCACTCTAAGGCCTGAAAGTCCCGGTCCGAGTTTCGTAATGCCTTTTCTCTCCGCCAAGTAACCGCACCATCACAGTTCGAACACCCCGGCCGACTGCAGTGCCGGGGTTTTTCTTTCCACGAACCGCAGGCTTGAGCTCACCGCGCAGCCATCGCTCGACTTCATCGAGCTCGGTCAGTGAGATCGCTTCGATATCGAGAGTGAGACTGTAGTACGACTTTTTTCCTTTCTTTGGCGGAGTGATTGGAGCCGGGAAGGGCGCATCGAGCGCTGCTTCAGCTTCATGAATGCTCTCATAGCTGCCGAGGAGTGTCGTCTGGCGCGATACGACGCGATAAACCTGGAAGAAATTCTTCAGAGCATCATACCGAACCACCACATCCCACTCCTTCTCGGCAGCAATGTCGTCGAACCATCCACCTGTGCTCCATCGCTCGATGCGATAGTGCAGTCGCGCAGGAAATCCGTTGCGCAGGAGATCGAGCATTGCGCCGTCGGTGATGAGCGACTGCGATCGAACCGAGGGTGGCTCGGCCGCGCGCAATGATTGCTCCGGCAGAACAACCGAAACTTGAGGCTTCTGCGCGAATGCATTGGACCCCGCGAACGCAAGCGCGATGATCGCAATCGCTCGAGTGAATCTCACGATCAGAAGCGGCCGCGTATCCGGACGAAGAAGTTCGCCGGCTCCTTTGCCTCGGACACGGCTTTCGCGACGTACATCCCGGCTATACCAAGATCGAGACCGAGTCCCACATCAGTGCGCCAGGTGTCGAATCCGGGAATCGTCGAGGATGAATACTGGAGATCACCTTCGCGCTTTCCAACGAGCCATCCACGGCCCGCATCGACGAACGCAACAGCGCTCGGCTTTACCCTGAACGTAGCGCCTCGAACACGGATGCCGTTGCGATTGAAGATGTCGAACAATTCCGAGACTAGCTCGTGCCTGTACTCGAGCTGCGCGAGCGCGACGCGCTCGCATTCGGCTGGACGTCCTGGCAGTGGCCCTGATTCCGGCGAGCATTGCCCAACGTCTGTTCCGATTCCCAGTCTACGGAAATCAAAACCTGGAAGCGTTCCGACACCGCCGACAGAAAATCGGCGCTGCATCGGAAGGTCGTCGCCGTGCAGCCATCCGCCGAGCACGAGCCGCGCATTGAGCTGGCGACGAGGCGAGATTCTGTTGTAGCGGCGAAAATCGAGAAACGCTCGTCCGTATTCCAGACGCCTGACGTCGGTCGAGACGTCGTCAGGACCCAGCCGTGTTCCCACAGTCTCGAAATTTCCCGCTCCGTACTCGTACTCCCCGTCGAGATACCATCCTGCAAGCGGACGCAGCTCGCGGTTGCGTGTATCGAACTTAAATTTCAGATCGAGGAGATGAACGAGTCCGTCGTTGATTTGAGGATTGTCACGCCACGCTTCATCGCCGCGGAAAAGTGACCACACTTCCCGTGCGCTGCGTGAGCTCCATCTCTCACTCGAAAAACCAACTGTGACCGATCCGTAGTCAGCAGCGAAGGCAGATGCCCACAGTCGCCCACCGTGACGGCCAAACCAGTCGAAATAGTCACGCTTGAGAAAGAACGATGCGAGTCCGCCGTCCGGCTCGGTAAGCTGCCACGGCTCGATCTTGGAGACTTCGTCGAACGTCGCTGCGCCAATGGAGTACCCGCGCCGCCTGCCAATACGAACTTCTGCGGTAAGGCGATGCCCCAGATTCTCCGGATCCCAGTGAAACTTGTTCGACGATCGGATGATGCCGAGTGCGGCGATGGAAATATCGGCATGTCCGATTTTGTTCTGATAAGTTGGGCCGAGATAGACGGGAAGTCCTTCGACGCGATTGTAGGTCTTGCCGGACGAGATGGTGAGGCCGCCATGATCGTGATCGTAGAGAATCGATCCGAGGTCGAGCACCGAATCTCTGGGCGATTCTGTTTCCTGCGCGTTCACGCGCGCGCACAAAACGAAAGCGAGGGCGGAGATGTACCAGCGCCTCATGGTTCGATACCGAGTCGTTTCATGCGCCTGTAAAGGTTTGCGCGATCTGTTTTGAGAAGCCGGGCGGCTTCCGCAACGTTTCCTTTCGCATCAGCGAGCGCAGCTTTGATGAATCCCTTCTCCCATTCATCCAGCATTTCGTTGAGCCCGCCCCTGAACCGTATCTCCTCGACCGCAGGAGGACGCTCCATTTTCTGCGCCGGGCCGGATGGATTCAAAATTCGGCGAACATAATCGCCGCTGATCTCAGCACCTGGATTCACGATCGATATTCGCTCGACGATATTCGCGAGCTCGCGAACGTTTCCCGGCCAGTCGTGCTTCTCGAATGCGTCGAGCGCTTCAGGAGTCCAGGTCGGAGTAATCTGGCCTGTTCGCTTGAAGTGAAGGAGCGAGAAATGGTGTACGAGCTGTATCACGTCGCCTTTTCTCTCGCGGAGCGGAGGAAGCGCGATTGGAATTACGTTGAGGCGAAAGAACAGGTCCTCGCGAAACGTTCCTTCTTTTACTGCGCGCGCGAGATCGTGATTGGTTGCAGCGATGATGCGGACATCGATACGCACCGGTCGATTCGCTCCGACGCGGTTGATCTCTTTCGCTTCGATTGCGCGAAGCAGTTTTGCCTGCGCATCAAGGCTCAGGTCTCCGATCTCGTCCAGAAAGAGCGTTCCGTTGTTTGCGAGCTCGAATCTTCCGACTCTCGCCTGAGTAGCGCCTGTAAACGATCCGCGCTCGTGACCGAACATCTCACTCTCCACGAGATCACGAGGGATTGCCGCGCAGTTCACGCGCACGAACGGCTTGTCGCGACGAGTGCTCGCATCGTGAATGGCGCTCGCAACGAGCTCCTTCCCAGTTCCCGATTCGCCAGTGATCAGGATTCGTGAATCGCTTGCTGCAACACGATCGATGAGTGCACGCACCTGTTTCATCTGCGGGCTGTCACCAACCATGTCGCCGGCTAAGCCAAGCTCTTCGCGCAGCTCGCGCGCAACACGCCGTGACTGGCGCAGCTCGAGTGCAGCGCCAACCGCAAACATGACACCTTCAGGAGTGAGGGGCTTCTCCAGAAAATTCACTGCGCCGAGCTTGGTAGCGTTCACCGCGTCGGCGAGACTGGCGCGCCCGCTCATCATTACAACCGCAACGTCGGGATTGGAGATTCTCAGCCGCGACAGCGTTGCGAGCCCGTCGAGCTCGCCCGGCATCATCAGATCGAGAAGAACTGCGTCAGGCTCGCTCTCGGCAGCTTTCGAGAGTCCCTGCGTTCCATTCGCTGCTTCTCTTACGTCGTAGCCTTCTGCTGTGAGAAGCGCCCCGACCATGCGACGGATGTTCGGCTCGTCGTCAACGATCAGGACGCTGGCCACGAATCAGAGCGTTGTCGAGTCTTTGGACCGTGCCGGAATTCCGAGCGCCGGGGTGTCTCGAACTTCAGCGAGAAGCTTTGTCGTAAAACGCTGGCCTTCGGAGATTCGTTCGATCTCCACGGCAATTGCGTCGATGGACTGCTCCATCCGCTCCAGCCGCGCTGAAACTTCCTGCGGAAGTGCAGGCCGCTTCGACTCAGCTTCCGCTTTTGCGGATATGGCTTTCACCATCGGCCTTCCAATCACAATCATCACAACCATTGCAAAGAATCCAAGCGGTACGAGGACCGCTGCCGCATCAGGCCCCATTTCTGTCACTCCCTTTGCCGTCGCCCGCAAGCGCCGGAATGATGAATCGAATTCGCGTACCCTTACCTAACGTGCTTTGCGCTTCGACAGTTCCATCATGCGCGAGCACAGCCTGTCGCGCAATCGCGAGGCCGAGGCCAGTACCTCCTTCCTTTTCCGTCACGTACGGATCCCATATCCTCCCGATCTGATCAGGCGGGATTCCTTTCCCGGTATCCACGACATCGATCTGTACTGCCTCGCGCCCTTCGAGTTTCGACGGTGAAGCTTCTATTGTAATTCTGCCCCCGCCATCGCAGGCGTCAGCAGCATTGAGAATGACATTGGATAATGCACCGGCCAGCGCATCGTGATGGCCGAGTACGAGAGGAAGATTATCGGAAGCGTTGACGCTCACCTCGATTCCCGGCGGAACACTCGACGCCGAATAACGAACAAGCTCGGCGACATCTATCTCTGAAGATGGACCTTCCGGGAGACGGCCAAACTCCGCGAAGGCGCGGGCGATTCGTTCGATACGCTCTGTTTCGGTTTTGAGAACGTCGATGCTTTCGCGAAGCTCAGGAGCTGCGTCGCGATTGATTCGAGAGATTGCAAACCGGATGGGCGTCAGAGGATTCTTGAGCTCGTGCGCAACGCGGCGCGCGCTCTCACGATATGCGCGCAGCCGCTCTGCTTCGGCGGCGCGCTTGCGTCCGGCGTCGAGTGCATCGGCCATCTCGCGCATGCGCTCGCGCACAGTCGCAAATTCGGGCGCGCCGCGCGCGACTGGCGCATCACGCGGAGGAAGCGGCTCTCCGTGCCCGATGCGAGCAGTCCATTTGACGATCTCATCGAGAGGGCGGCTCATTTGACGGCTCAGGTGTCCTGCGACTCTTCCGGCAATGAAGCCGAACAGGAGAAGGAAGAACAATCCGACAACTATCACAACTCGTCCTGAGCGGCTCGCAATGAAGCTGTAACGCCTGGCCTGCTCGAGGGACGTGTTGAGCTCGCGCTCATGCGCATCGACGAGATCGCGCTGCGCGGGCGTCAATCGGGCGGATCTCACGGCCGCGATGGCCTTCTGGCCGCTCGAGGCAACGCTCTCCCACGCCCCGCGCCCGCTCACGAGGGAGAGCGTGCTGGAGACAGTTCCGCCCCAGATAAAAGTGAGCAGAGCCGCCGGAACAATCGCAAAAAGCGAGAGGATGATTATGAGTCGCGTGCGATACCGGAGTTGATT
>DASROK010000237.1:0-10388 GCA_035646915.1 Gemmatimonadaceae bacterium | reverse complement strand
TATCCCGCCGACCTCAAGGCCGACGGGATGCTTTCTTTTTATGCCACGAAGTTTCCGACACTCGAGATCAACAACACGTTCTATCGCTTACCGAAGGAAAGCGTGTTGCTGGAGTGGGCGTCGCAGGTGCCTGAAGAGTTTTCATTCTCCATCAAGGCGTCACAGAAGATCACGCATTACACCCGACTCAAAGCTGAATCTGAGTCGATGGTGCAGTTTCTTCTGAAGAACACCGCACTACTTGATGCGCGACTCGGTCCGATTCTCTTTCAGCTACCGCCGAATCTCAAGAAAGACGTTCCGCGTCTGCAAAACTTTCTCACCTATCTTCCCTCTGACCGGCGGTACACGTTCGAGTTTCGGCACGAGAGCTGGTGGGATGAAGATGTGTTCACCGTTCTTCGCGATCGCGACATCGCGATGTGCGTCTCAGAATCCGCTGAGCTGACATGTCCCGTTGTCTGCACTGCAACGTGGGGATACCTGCGGCTTCACAAGCTCGACTATTCAGCCGACGCGCTGAACGAGTGGGCGAAGCGTGTGTCATCGCAGAACTGGAACGAAGCGTACGTCTACTTCAAGCACGACGAAGGCGAAGGGTCCGGACCGCCTGCTGTCGAAAGCTTCGTCGCCTCCATCAGCCCCGCTCGATAAGCCTCAATTGATTGTCCACAGCACAGCGCGCGATCCCTTTCGCGTCCGACTGCGCCCCGTGATCTGCCCGAGCTCGTTGATTGCACTTGCCCAACCCAGATTCGACCGCTCGAGGGGCGGCAGTATCTGCCTTGTGTAGCCAGAGGAACTTGAAGTCCAGAGCAGTGGCCCATCAGGTCCCGCTCCAACTGCGCGACCAATATTATCTACACCGTTCGCAAGGGACCCAGTACCAGGCAGATCGGTAGCGATCCACGAGCCACCGACTCGGTGCCACACCACTGGATGTGTAGCAAGGCTGTCGGTGCGAGCACCGGCGACATACTCACCGCTGGGGCTCAGATCGTTTACTTCACTCGAGGCGCGCCTTCCATTCAGGTAAATCCTCCCCGCGTCCACAAAAGGCAGCGGCTCTGCAATCCACGCCGAGCCGTTCCAGCGCCACACAACGGCTCCGTCAGAGTTTGTCCCTGCCACTGCGAGACAATCGTTGCTGACGGCAATCGCACTACCGGATCCAACAACCTCGAAACCCCCAGCTCTCCACAGAAGCGCAAAACCACCGGCGGCTGTCTCGGCAAACCCGGTTATGCATTGCCCGTCCGCGCTGATCCCGCGAGCCTCCGACGATGTTGTCCCGGCAGGGACCGGAAGATATGACGCCGCTGTTGTGGCGGCTGCCACGAAAGCACGATTGCCCGTGCCCGGGCTGGTAGAACCTGCAATGATACCGTTGTCGCTTACAGCATAAGCCCAGCCGTAAACCGGCGCCCCAAAATCCAGCGGAGACATCCCATCCTGCTCTGTCCACGTCATTGCGTGCTGATCGATTACATCGTAGGACGTCGCACCCACCACTCTCGTTGTGGAGCGCGATACACCGTCATTGAGAGCGAGTCCAATTCCATCGTTGCTTCTTCGCCGAACTGAATACGGAAGACTTCCGAGTGACACGACGCTGATGTTCGACGATGGCGGTGGTGTCGGTCTCACTGCGCGAATGGAAACGGCAGAAGAGACAGGCGAAGTGGCCGGCTCGCTGCACGCAGCGAGCGCGATTGCAGCGATGATCGCTGCATTGATGATTGTCTTTTTCATTGTGCCGTCCATAAAATTGCGCGGCGATAGCTGCCGAACTTCGCATCGCCAACGACGTAGTGTCCGTTGCCGCTGATCTCCCATACGCGGCCGCCAGTTGAGCCCTTCGGAGTCTTGAGGATTGAAACCGCGCCACCAACCTTCCAGACGAAAGGCGCGCTGTTCGATCCAGCCTGAATGCCCGCGAGTGTACCGTCGCCGGCCATCGCTTTGGAGTAGCTGAGTGCAGGTACAACCGCGGTCTCGATAATTGCATGCGTTGCGACGTCGATGGTCCAGCGAACCGCGTTGTATTTTCCGTTGTCATCGTCACTCGTTCCCGCTACGTAAACTCTACCGGCAATGCGCTCGCTGACTCCATCAGCGTAAGTAGATCTTTGCGCAGAAAGAGGAGGTAGCTCGATCATCGCTCCATCGGCCATCCTCGCATAACCACGGTCAGGATTGCCGGTTGTTCCCAGGAATGAGATTGCTGCGTCTGTCGAGTTGTTGATGTCCCTTGCCTGGCTCTGTAGATAGAGTGCTGTATTCGGATTGGTAACACCGATGTTTGTTCCGTTTGCCAGCCAGATCGCTGCCTGGCCATCCGATCCCCCAGCAACGTCACCAAGGTCATTCACTGCCAGACCCGATTCGCTCGGTCCATTTATCTGAGGTAATGCAGTGGGCGCAGAGAATCCGGTCGATGTGCTGTAAGTCCACCGGACAGCAGTGCTGATCGCGCCAGCGACATAAGTGGTTGCGCCGCCGCTTATGCCATTGATGACACCGCTATCCAGGTTGCTCACGATGCTGCCCGTTCTCATGTACCAGTGGGCGATGATTCCGCCCGTAGAGGGATACAGTCTGCTCATCACGACAACCGATCCGGCATCGTTGACCGCCCATGCAAACGCTTCAGTGTCGCCGGGATATGTGCCGAGGTCCGTCGGCGTATAGCTGGCCGATGCAATGCCTTTCGCATCGAGTACCTGAAGCCCGTCGACATCAGGAGATGTCAGTCGCTCCGAATTCGTGCATGCACACAGTGCAGCAACTGCCAGAGAGCGACATAAGAGGGAGCGCATCATGGGATAAATCCTCGACCAAAGGAGGGTGTGACTTTCGTTGTCGAAGTTTTAACGGAAAACAGGGGGGGTATTCCGTTCAATCTTTCCAAACGCCGCAGTTTGGCTCAGATTAGCGAACCCTTCACCCAGCTCCCATGCTGCAACGCTTCGGGCTTTCAGCAACACGGGCAGTATCAGCTCTCATTGTCGTCCTTGCTACCGCGTGTACCGACCGCAGTCCAACTGAGACGCTCGATCTTCAAAGCCGTTTCGGCAAGGGGACAGCGACGTCCGGGCCGTCTGTCAATTCAACTTCTCCGAACACGAGCCAGAGAGGGACAACGCTCGACGTTCACATCTACGGATCAGGATTTGACGCTGGCTCGAAAGCTCAATGGGCGTTGAAGGGTGTTCCGTCTACGAAAGTCACGACGAACTCGACGCGGTTCGTAAGCTCGCGCGAGCTCGTTGCAAATATCACGATCGCCGGCGATGCAGATCCTGCTTTGTACGATGTCATCGTTACAGCTGCGAGCGGAAAGCCAGGCATCGGAACGGAATCGTTCGAAGTCACTATCGAGATGACTGATCTGGGAAATCTTGGTTATGCCGCGAGTGAAGCACTGGCGGTGAACGATGCCGGCCAGATTGTGGGAATCAGTAACAAGACTCAAAGCACAGGCAGCTCATTCCTGTGGGAAAACGGCGTGATGACGGACATCGGTAAGCCAGCCGGTTTTTCCAGCAGCAGACCAGAGGATATCAACAATCTCGGGCAGGTTGCCGGTTATGCGATGGTACAGGTGAACGGCGCCTGGACTTCACGCGCATTTTCATGGACAAAGAGTGGGGGATATCAGCTGCTGCCGGCTCTCAACGGATCGACGACAAATGGGGTGATGGCAATCAATGACAATGGAACGATAGTCGGTCACAGCGGCGGACACGCTGTCGCATGGATAAATGGATCAATCGTCGATCTTGGGCCCGACGCTGTTCCGTACGATGTAAATGCCAACGGCGACATTGCTGGCGACTGCGCACAAGGCGCGTGCAGGTGGACGGCGTCGACGGGATGGCAGCTCGTGCAGACAATGAGCGGAACTCAGGGAGAAGCGCTCGGCATCAATAACGACGGACATGTTGTGGGGTGGGGCCCGGTAAATGGCTCGACCAATTACTCGGCGTTCGTCAATCGCGGTGGGATACCGGCGAATCTCGGTATTACTGGCGGGGAAAACAGCGTTGGCCGCAAGATCTCGATCAACGGCCAGATTGCCGGACGCGGAGCCAGCGGAAAACCGGTCCTGTGGTATTCAGATGGATCGATGGTTGTGCTGAGCGCACCGAGAACAAATTACAGCGGTGAGGCAGTCGACATCAATGCCAACGGATGGATTGTTGGATATGTAAACGTTGCGGGGAAACGTGGCAGCGAAAAGCATGCAGTGAGGTGGCGAGTCTTCCAGTGATTGCGCGCCGGTGGGCGGGGTTCAATATTGTCTTTCCCGCGTCATGCTTTACCACCGGAGCCAATGCCCGAATCGTTTCCCCCGGAGCTAGGTGCAGTACTCGACGCCGACAGAGAATCCGCCGACGATGCATGGCGACTTTTTCTGTCAAGGTTCAGCCCATTGATTCTCCACGCAGCGAGACACGCGTCGAAAGGATACGACGAAGCGATGGACTCGTATGCATATACTCTGGAGCGGTTTCGCGAAAACGATTTCCGTCGCCTGCGCGGCTACACGGCCGATCCGCGAAGCAAGTTCACTACGTGGCTCGTGCTCGTCGCGCGAAGAATCTGCATCGACAGGCAACGCCAGATGTACGGTCGAGTAACCGATAAGAAAGACAATCATGCAACAGATGACGAGCGTGCTGCACGAAGGCGTCTCGTCGATCTGGCCGCAGCCGAGGTAGATCTTTCCACTATCGAAGACGAAAGACTCAAGAACGCAGAAGATGAGCTGCGCACACGCGAGCTGAAGCAGATTCTCGATTCCGCTATCGGCGAGCTGGAAACTGCGGATCAACTTCTGCTCACGCTTCGCTTCGTAGACGGACTCTCAGCAAAGGAAATTGCACCTATTCAGTCATGGCCGAGCCCGGTGCATGTGTATCGACGAATCGAGCTCCTGATGAACAGGCTGCGAAAATCGCTCGAGCGCCGCGGCGTGGATGATCCAGTTCCATGAACGCGGAAGAAACCGATGCCGGAAGAATCAGGCGCAATACCGTTTCACCTATGCAATTACACACGGCTGATGACAATTGGCGGCGCAACTCGAGGTGGTATTCGTGAATCATGTGAGCTCTGAAGAGCTCGGCGCCTATCTGGCGAATTTGTTGCCCAGTGCAGAACGCGAGAGCGTCGAACGGCATCTCATATCGTGCACGGAATGCCGGGCTGAGCTCGTAGAAGGACAGCGCGCAATAGCGAGCGCACCATCGGGTGCGGGAATCGAGAGGCGCTGGCTCCTCATCGGCGGACTTGCGGCAGCTGCAGCAGTCGCAATCGTGCTTCTTCCCCGTGCGGCGTCAGTGCGTAACCCTGCCGGAGTCGAGCGCGTGATCCAGAGCACCCGATCCGCCGATGCTGTTGTCACGGTTGTTTCACCTTCGATCGACGGCGAGATCAATTCATCGACGCCAAGTTTCACATGGCGAAAGAATGACGACGCCTCGTACAGGATCACCGTGACTGACGCAGCCGGACGTTCGGTTTGGACAGCATCTACCAGTGACACGGCTATCGCGCTTCCCGCGACAGTTCAGCTTTCGCGAGGCCAGCAGTTCTTCTGGTACGTGGATGCGCTGAGATCGGATGGGCGCTCCGTTACGTCAGGCGTCAACAACTTCCATACGTCGCGCTGATGAGATGTGTGATTGCAATCTCACTGATTGCAATCGCGATCGGCTGCGCACGCGACCAAACCAGAGAAGCAAAGGAAACCCCCAGGCGGGCCACTGCATTCACGAGTCCCGATTTGAGTCGCGCCGAATCACTTTATTTTGCGGCCCAATATGATTCTGCGGCGGCGATATGGAATCATGCGCTCGCCAGTGATTCAGTAAGAAAAGACAGCGCAGCGCAGGCACACATTCTCATGTGGCTAGGCATGCGCGAATGGAGACTTGGCAACTACGATTCGGCGCGCGCTGTTGGCGAGCGTTCGCTCGCACTCAAGCTTCGCCTTGGCAGAACATCCGAGCTCTCACGGTCCTACAATTCGCTCGGCCTGATTGCACGCGATGAAGGCCGGCTGGTAGAAGCGAAGTCACTGTTCCTGAAAGCGATGGAGACCGCAACCGCGGTGAGCGACACTGCGGGAATCAACCGCGGCGCAATCAACCTTGCTCTCGTACAACAGGATCTCGGTGAGTTCGCCGATGCACAAAAAGGATTCGAAACTGCGCGTGATGCAGGACATGCGCTCGCCGATGCGCGGCTCGAAGGAAATGCACTGAATAATCTCGGAGCGCTGCTCATCAAGATGGGCAATCCCGGAGAAGCGATCCCCGCTCTGCATTCTGCTGTAGAGAGATACACCAGTATCGATTATCAGACCGGGCTGCAGAATTCGATCGGCCAGCTTGCTACGGCGTACGATGCCCTGGGCGACCCGCAGCGCGCGTTCACTCTTCTCGACAGTGCATCGAGAATGGCCCAGACACAGGGGCTGAAGCAGGAACAGGAAAACAATCTCCGGATCTTTGGAGAATTGTATCAGGCGGCGGGCGATCATCAGCGTGCGCTCGATTTCTTTACGCGCGCACGACAATCGAGCACTGGGCTGGGCCTCGGTCAGGAAACAGGAATCATCCTGCGTGCGGAAGCACGAAGCCAGCTCGCACTGGGCAGACCCGATATTGCGCTTTCGCGAATGAAGGAAGCGCTCGCGACACACAAAGCCGAGAAGGCATTGTTCGAGGAGATGACAGATCTCCTCGACATGACCGAACTGTCACCGGTGAATGAAGCCGGGCAGTACCTGGCTGATGCAAAGCGCATTGCGGAGAAGGTCAATACGCCGAGTGCGCGCGCAGATGTTGCGATTGCCGAGGCGCGACTTGCGGCGAGGATGAAAGACTGGCGCCGCGTAATCAGTCTGATGAAGTCAGCGGACGCAGATGTGCGCAGCGCCAGGTCAAGTGGATCATGGGAGGCGCATGCGCTTGCAGCCCGTGGTTATTCGGCATTGGGCAATCTCGATTCAGCTGTGATATCGGGCCGCCTTGCGATAGCGGATGCAGAGAAGGTGAGAAGCCGATTCAGTGCTGGTACGCTACGAACGAGCTTCACATCAGAACGTTCGGCGATTTACGCTGACCTTGTTGTGTCGCTGCTTCGATTGAACAAGCCGGCAGAAGCTTTTGCGGTAGCGGATGCTGCGCGCGGACGTGAGCTGCTCGAACATCTTGCGGAAGCGGGAGGGGAACTAAATCGCGACGGAGCGCGCGATCTCGCGGAACGCGAAAGACTGCTGCGACAGATCAACGAGATCACGCGACTTCTCAATGAAGCGGATCGCATTCCGCAGAAGGAGCGTGGGGCGTTCGAGGAAGAGCGCTTCAACGCGCTGACAGGCCGACTCACAAATCTCGAGAATGAATACGAGAGCCTGACGAGGAAGACGGCGCGCGGCAACGAAGGTACATCAGCTTTGCTTGGAGGACGCGATGTATCGCTCGACCGTGTAGCGGGTGTACTGAAGCCGGATGAGGCCTTGATCGAATACATGGTCACGCCTGACCGTCTCCTGATATTTGTTGCGAGGAACGGCCGGCTTGCAGATGTCAGCACCGACATTGCCGAACAGGAGCTTGCCGGCCGGGTGCGTGTGGCTCGCGGCATTGCGGGAAAGCGCGGGCGACCGGGCGCGGGGGATGATGCGGTGTTTCGTGCACTGCATGAAGTGCTGATTGCACCGGCTGAAAGAGCGGGCGCATTGCATGATGTGCGAAGAATTGTTCTGGTCCCGCATTCATCACTGGTGTATCTGCCATTTGCCGCCCTGATGGACGAGAACGGGAAATACCTGAGCGACACATATGCAATCCTTCATGCTCCATCGGCAGCGGCGCTGATGACGATACGGTCGCGGGCGAATACGCGTGCACCATCTAAGCGTGCGGTGGTGCTCGCGCCATTTCCGGACAGACTTCCAGCGACGCGAAAGGAAGCGAACGATGTGCGACGGTCCGTGTCAGCAAGCCGCGTGTTGATTGGACCGCGCGCAAGTGAGCGTTCGCTTCGTGAAGCACTGGGTAATGCGCAAATCGTTCATGTTGCATCGCATGGGTTCCTGAACAAGAGGAATCCGCTGTTCTCCCGCGTCGAGCTAGCCGCTCCGGCGTTGAAGAATCCGGCCAGCAATGACGATGGCCGTCTCGATCTTCATGAGCTTTTCGGCATGAGGATCGGAAGTCAGCTCGTGTTTCTCTCAGGATGTGAGACGGGAGTGGGAACTGCGTGGTCGACTGACTTTGCACGTGGTGATGATTTCGCGACACTCGCGCAGGCGTTTCTCTATTCCGGCGCACGCGAAGTGGTGGCGACACTATGGCGTCTCGATGACGAAGCGGCTGCGCTGTTCGCCTCGAGCTTCTATCGGAATCTCAGGTCGATGCCGCCGGCGGATGCGTTGGCCGCGGCGCAGAGCGAAGTTCGTCATGACCCGCGGCTCAAGGCTCCGTATTACTGGGCCGCCTACACGCTGAGTGGGAGTGGCGAGCGGCTGAATCTGGAAACATCGTGGTGGAATCCGTTCAACTGACCGGATGCCGATCTACTCTATCGATGCAACAACGCGGAGCGGCTCAGTTGTTTTGACGTCGATGTGAGTGCGTCCCGGAATGCACGTGTTGTCTTTCGATGCTTCCGGCAAAACGTACGTGACGCGCGACGAAACAGGGTACGATTTTCCATCTACGCGTACAGACCTCACGCGAATGCTGAGTCCCGCGCCCCACTTGCTTGCTGACGTAATTTCTGCAGTGGCCTGAGCTCCCGCAGGAATTACAACACCGTTCGATCCGCGCACTTCATTCACTATCGTTGCGTGGAAAGTGTCTCCCTCATCTGCCGAGCATACGCGCTGACTGGTAACGAGCGAGAGTGCTGCGCCTGAAGAGATCACACCAGTTTTTCGCGAACGCTCTTCGACGGGAGGTGCTTCTACGGGACGTGCTTGTCTTGGACGCCGCATTTCCCTCAATGGTACAGAGACATCCGCCAATGCCGGCCGAGGCGCGGCGGGAATAACCGGTGTGGGTTTGGCTGTGGGCTTAGGCGGCGGCGCAGCTTTCTTTGCTGCCGATTCGATCTTCACCTCTTCGTACACGCGATCGTCGACTGGGCCGAACTTGTTGGAATCACCTTTCGCCGAGAGGACTTCGAGGGCGAGTGTGCTGTCTTCGACTTGGGACTGCGCGGTCAGCTCCGGCGAGTTGTCATCGCACGCAAGAATTCCGAACGACAGGAGTAGACCAGCAATAAAAGCAGAGCCCCGCATAGGCGATTTTCGTTGCGTCAATCGTGCCAGAGAGTTTGTGCAGGAATGAGACGGCATTCCCAAGTTATATCAGAATGCCGTCCTCGATCATTCGATAATCATCCCGGGGGGATTGGGCCAGTTATGCTGGTGGTGTTTTCGGTGATCTGCTGACCGGTGATCTGCGTATAAGCTGCGGCGCGCTCCGCCGCACTGAGAGATGCGGTAAAAGTAGTTCCATCAGGATTACGCCAGGTGTACGAGAGAAAACACAGGTATGTATTCGGGGTGTAGCGAAGTGCATTCGCTGCGGAGACGCCTACGGTAACGGACATCGTTCCCGAATAAGCCCCGTTTGTAAGGGGCACGGTGACATTCCCAGTTCCGGGAGTAGTCAGGTCCTGGCGGTCGGTCACTTCCGTACCATAGTGATAGATGAGGCAGCTTAGCGTGGCCCCTGTCACGTTCTGCATGTTCTCGATTCGAACTGGAACGTTAAGCACGTAGTCTGCGAACACGGGTGCCGGCTGAGCCGTCGACAGCGCGAGCGCAAGCAATGATATCAGCATGGATTACTCCTCCCGTCCAATGAGTGTGATCGCGGTTGTAGTGAATGTCTTGCCGACAGGATTTGCGGGAACCGGTCCTTGCGTTCCGCCGGAAAGCCTTATCGCTGATGTGGTGAATGTTGCGCCTGAGATTCCGCTCGTCACTGCTGAGACAGTTCCGCCGACGAGCACAATTTGCGAAGTGGTGACTGTCGCGGCTGCAGGAGCAGGTGCAGGTGCAGGAGCAGGAGCAGGTGCAGGAGCAGGTGCAGGTGCAGGTGCAGGTGCAGGTGCAGGTGCAGGTGCAGGAGCAGGAGCAGGAGCAGGAGCTGGAGCTGGTGCTGGTGCAGGTGCAGGTGCGGGTGCAGGTGCAGGTGCAGGTGCAGGTGCCGGTGCGGGTGCGGGTGCGGGTGCGGGTGCGGGTGCAGGTGCCGGTGCGGGTGCGGCTCGTGTGACAACCTGGGTTGTTTCTGACGCGTTTCCTGCAGCGTCTTCAGCCGTCACGGTGATGCGGTTGTCACCGACTTCGAGCGGAATGGCGG
>DASROK010000236.1:0-5567 GCA_035646915.1 Gemmatimonadaceae bacterium | reverse complement strand
TACTGCTACCCGCTGCAAGCCGCTCCTTCAACAGCTCAACGGCCTGGACTCGGAACTCGGCCGAGTAGCGCTTTCTCTGCTTCATGGACACCTCCAGAATTGGGTAATGGAGGTGTCCACCAAATCAGGTCAAGTCCAACTAGGAACTAGGAACTGTGCTTCTTGCGACTTCTGACTGCTTTTTCCTGGTCAGGCACAGGGTTTTATATTCACCGCCACCGTGACTGACCCTATTCAGATAGAAAGCGAAAACCCTGCGTCGCGATCGGACGGTTTGATCGCGGGGGTTCTCGCAATCGGCGTAATAGCGGTGATGCTCACCGCGATGTCCTTCAAGGTGTTCGAGCTCGACCGGTACTTCATTCCGAAGGAGCTCGTGCTCAACGCAGCGGCACTGCTGCTCGTTGGATTGGTAATCGCCCGGCCGAGAGAGTCAAACTGGAACATCCCGGATGGACTGCTCGGGATGTTTCTTCTCTGGAGCATTGTCTCCGCGCTCTTCGCCATGAATCACTGGCTCGCGCAGCGCGCGCTCGCGGTCACGCTCTCGAGTCTCATCATTTACTGGAGTGCGCGGCGGATTCAATCAGAGAGAGCGAAGCGCTATCTGATCAATGCCGCCGCGCTCGCGAGCGTGATTGCAGCAGCGACGTCACTCGCTCAGGCGTACGGGTTCGAGTCCGATTACTTCACTCTCGCCCGCGCGCCCGGCGGCACCCTTGGCAACAGGAATTTCATTGCACACGTCGTTGCGATCGGATTGCCGAGCAGCGTGTGGTGCACGGTTACAGCGAGGAAACCGATTGGCGCGCTGCTCTGGTCATTTGCCGTTGCAGCCCTGGCAGCAACGCTCGTGCTATCCAGGTCACGAGCAGCGTATCTCGCTGTGATTGCGACGGTTGTGATCTGCGGAGTTCTGCTGATGGTGTCGCGCAGATACTGGAAAGCGACTCTCGTTGGTGGACGGCTCGCGAGAATGCTTCTCGTCACAGTAATCGGAAGCACCATTGCGGTGATAATTCCGAACGAGCTCGACTGGAACAGCGACTCGCCGTATCTGGATTCGGCGCGGAAGGTCGTCGACTACAGCTCCGGCAGCGGTCGCGGCCGAATTGCGCAGTACAAGAACTCGCTCAAGGTGGTGCAGCACGATCCGGTGTTCGGAGCCGGACCAGGGAACTGGCCGGTGCGCTATCCGAAGTTTGCGCCGGTGAGTGACAAGTCGCTTGCCGACAACGGAATGACGGCGAATCCGTGGCCCAGCAGCGACTGGGTTGCGTATTTGTCGGAGCGCGGCGCTATTGCGACGGTTTCGCTTCTCGCATTCTTTGCGGCGGTTTTCTTCTCGTCTCTCAGAAAATGGCAGGAAACGCCAGATCGAGATTCAATTCTGCTTCGCATTGCAGTAGCAGGAACCGTAGTCGCAACTATGGTAGTGAGTCTGTTCGATGCGGTGCTGCTTCTTCCTGCGCCTGCGTTTCTCGTGTGGACGATCCTCGGAGCGGCAGGCACCGAGCCTCAAGCAGATCCAGCGAAGGCAACTCCGATAAAAACCCGGCGGTTTCTTCTCATGACGGCTCTTGTGATGGCAGCTCTCAACCTGATTCGAAGTGCGACACAGGTAACGGCAATGTGGAATGTCGGAACGGGGGGACGAACTGCTGGATGGGTTGCTGGAGCGAAATGGGATCCGGGGAGCTTCCGGATCAACCAGCGTGTTGCTGAGCTTTACGCCAATCGGCGTCAGTGCTCAAAAGCGCGGCCGTACATTCGTCGTGCCGTTGATCTTTTCCCCAGCTCGCCTCCAGCGCGACGTCTCGCTCGGCGATGCGGTCTCAAGATCTGAAACTACGGAACTACGGAAACTGCGTGAACTGCTCTGAAGCACAGATGACGCAGATGGTCGCAGATGACACAGATCACTACGGAAAACCTTTTTAAGGTTAACGACGGGGCTCTAGTCCGCAGTCAAAAAAAGCCGTGTGCAGTTTATCTGTGTCATCTGCGCAACATCTGCGTCATCTGTGCTTCAGAGCAGTTCACGCAGTTTCCGTAGTTTCCGTAGTCCCCGTACTTCGCCGGAGCGACACCAGCAGTGCAACGCCCCATATCCAGGCGAGCCAGGAAACTCTTTCCGCGAAAGTCAGACTGCCTAGCGTCTGATACGCTATCACCGGCAGCGTGAGGGGGAGAGAAGCATCGTGAGTTCGCGGCCGCGTCCGCATCACGATCCGCGGAGCGATCCGAGGCAGGAGATTTTCGATCGAGCCTGCGAGCTGCTCCGGAGTGAGATTCTGCCAGCCCGGAATCCCGATGAGGTTCCATGCAGCAACCGCGCGCCCGAATCCATGATTGTTCGATGCTGCGACGAGAGTCAGGCCAAGCTCCTGCGCGATATCTCTTATTCGCGTTTCCTCACGATCGAATTGTCCCAATCCGCGTGGCGCTGCGTCGATCAGCTCGATTGCGGCGAAATGCGGAATGCTGTCGAGACTCGCGCGCGTAACCGAGTCCAGATTGCGATTTGGCAAAGCGACGATCGTGTAAGGCGTGCGGCCGCGGGCCGGCGATCCTGGCAGGAGATTCCCGCGCTTGTTGAGAAGCGCCGTGTCACGCTCATCCAGCCCAAGCATGATCGTCGACATGATCTTGTGGTAACGGCCTTCGACGCCTGTAAGCAGCGATACGCCATCGCCTGCTCGTTGCGGATTGCCTGAGCGTGCTGCAACTGCCGCATCGAACTTCACATGATCGGTGATCCATGCCGCATCGAATCCACCGCCTGCATGCCAGCTTCGGTTGTCACCGACACCAAAGCTCTTTCGCACATCGTGCGAGGCGCCGGTGTGACTATGGAAATCGATAACTGCAACATTCGGATCAGCAGCATCGAGCCTCGCCATTGGCCGTGGAAGAAAGGCGACAGCTCCTTCGATGACTGCGATTATTACAACGAGTAGAACAACACGAGCCGTCCACCACTTCCACGTTTTGTGTTGCCGCGACAATCCGAGCCAGACAATCACGATGAGTGCAACTGTCACAAGTGTCGCAATCGACTGCGGATTCGATAAAAGCGTGAGCGCGTCGAGCGCGCGCGAGAAGGGCGACGTGATTACGTACGCAGCTGGAAGATCGAGAGAGACACCGGTGGGCGCTGTGTTTGTCGATGCATCCTGAATGGCCGGCACGCGACCGGATAATCCGATCGCGCCGGCCGAGAGGGCGAGAGGCAGCCAGTAGCGCCTCAGGATCAAGAGGGCAGCTTGGTGATCTTCCCTATGAAGAGAATGGTTCCTGAAAGTCGCTCGCGAATCGCGAAGATGAATGGACGATCTACACGAATGAATGCCGGAGCCGAAGTCGGCCCCACGCCGACGCTCGTAGCCGCAGCTGCCTCGGTTCCTTCTTCGTCCACATCGACGAAGGTCTTCTGAATCACGTCAGTGATAACGAGTGGAATGTCACTCGCGGACATTCTGGAAAAGTCGGCAGTCAGATCGTCGTAGGCGACTGCCATGCCGAGCTCCTTGAGCTGATCATTCAAGTTCTTCTTCCACTCGAGCTTGAACTTTGGAAGAGCGATTCCGGTCTCACCCATGGTCATAGCAGCATCGATAGCGCGCCACTTTTCCCCGGTGAGACTCTCGGTGAACGAGTTGATGTCGACCCCCTCGTTCGGAAGCACGACCATCATCGTGAAGGCCGAGTTGCCGTAGGGCAAATCGATCGCCTGGTAGTCCGCACCGAAGGTGTGACGGAACTGCTCCATCTGCGACATCAAGGGGACGTTTGACGACGTTCCATCGAGCGCATGGAATGGCGCGGATGTCGTCTTCGATTTATCGAACTGTTTCTCCCAGATTCCCTTGAAGTAGATCGCGTTGATGAGGAACATCACCTCATCACCGTCAAAGCTGTCGATGATCTTCGGAATCTTTTTCGATGTCGCCTGGTTCACCCACTCATTGATGACATCCACTGAAGAGGGCTTCGACAGATCCAGACCTTGCACTTCAGCGTCGAAGTAAGACTGGCTTTCAGCGAGAAATTCCTGCCTGAAGGGCCAGCTCTGGTCGTACCAGATCGAGTTGGCGATTGCGAATTTCGTCGTATTGTCGAGCTCGCGAAGCAAAGCGATCAAAGACTTGTAGCTCGCATTCACATCGGTTCTGGCCAGATCGCCAAAGCGCAGTGTGCTGTGCATCGCATCGTACGTGCTGCCGGCCGCGCCGTTCATGGTCATGCCAAGCGCCATCGATGCGCTCAGGGGCGAGATGAAAACGTTACCGGCCCGATCGGCCGAGTTTACCGCCTTGAGGAGGTCGAAAGCGAAAACATTGCTGCTCGTTATCAGCTTCTGCTCGCCAATCGAGAGCTGCCTTGGCAGCGCGTCAATTGGTTCCGACCTGCCCGGTCCATTCGGATCGCTGCAGGCTGAAAGCAGAGCCACGGCGGGAACGAGGGCCTTGCACCAACCAGTCAGGGTCATGAGGCCTCCTGGAAAGGGATTGAATCCTTAGGATAGGCACCCGCCGTAGAGAGAACAAGCACTTCAAACCATCCGGCCGTATCGGAAGTCGAACCACGTATACCACATCTCCCGGGGATTCAGAAATGAAGCTCAGCCTCGCAATTACGCTCCTTCTCGCTGCCTCGGCTGCCGGCGCCCAGGACTCGAGCACGCAGCAAGTTTTCAACGGACAGGTCCCCAGCGGATCCTGGCTTCGGATCAGAAGTCACAAGGGCGACATTCGCGTCACCGAGTCGTCGGGGCCGAATGTCACCGTGACGGCGCGGACGCGCTACCGCTATGAAGATTCGGACAAGGTGACATACGAAGTGAAACGCGATGGCCAGAACGTGACCATCTGCTCGATTACTGTCCGGACGCGGCGCTGCGACGAAGAGGGGTACGATTCACGAGGCGGTTACCGCAACGATCGTGGGGAAGGCTCGGCGGATTTCACCGTGTCACTTCCGCGAGGCGTCAAACTTCTTGCTTCGACAGGCAATGGCGAAGTGGATGTTCGAGGTGCAGGCTCTGACGTGAGAGCCTCATCCGGAAACGGGGAAGTAAATGTGAGCGGCGGCGCGGAGGTGAAGGCGAGCTCCGGCAATGGTGAAGTGTCGGTCGAAGGCGCGGCGGGCGAGGTCGAGGCGTCGACTGGGAACGGAACCATTCGCGTTCGCACAACGAAGGGACCGGTGTCAGCGCACACCGGCAACGGCAGCATCGACGTGGAGATGAGAAGTCTTTCGCGAATGGACGACATGGATTTTACGACGGGCAACGGCTCGATCACGGTTGCATTCCCGTCGAATCTTTCAGCGCGAATCGATGCGAACGGATCGTTCAGGAATTTCGAGACGGACTTCCCGCTCGATTTGGGGCGAGGGTTCTCCGGCAATCATATCCGCGGAACGATCGGCTCCGGCGAATCGAATATTCGGTTCAGCACCGGGAACGGGCAGATTCGGGTCCGAAAGATCTGATAGCCATTGACTACGGGGCTTGCAGGAAGACGAGGAAGATTAGGAAGACAAGGAAGAACTGCGCCTTTTTG
>DASROK010000235.1:0-2564 GCA_035646915.1 Gemmatimonadaceae bacterium | reverse complement strand
TACTGCTACCCGCTGCAAGCCGCTCCTTCAACAGCTCAACGGCCTGGACTCGGAACTCGGCCGAGTAGCGCTTTCTCTGCTTCATGGACACCTCCAGAATTGGGTAATGGAGGTGTCCACCAAATCAGGTCAAGTCCAACTTGCGACTAAAGGCTGTGCTTCTTGCGACTTCTGACTGCTGTTACCTGGTCCTTATCGAACTTTCCTCAGCTCAATAGATCCATTGACCGTTTCCATCTCGATTTCACGCCCGCCGCGACCGATTGTTCCCTCCGCGCGCCGCGGACCGAATCGGCCGGAGAGCTGAACCGGATAATCACTCGTGATCGAGCCGTGAAGTGTGCCGAGCCGCACGCGGGCATCGAGTGACGCAGGTGTTTCGACTGTAACGTCACCGTTCACTGTCGAGAATTTCATGTCTCCGTCACCCTTGAGCTCGCTCATGCGAACGTCGACGCTCCCGTTTACCGTGGTCGCTTCAACCGGGCCCGTGCGCGTCGTCACGTCGACCGATCCATTTACAGTTGTTGCACGGACAGGTCCGCCAACATTCCGAACCTCGACGCGGCCATTCACCGTTGATGCGCGCACGTCAGAGGAAACATCGCGCACGCGCATCTCCCCATTCACTGTTCCCGCGCTCAAGCGAACTCCGCTCGGCACTTTCACCGTGAAGCGCACTTTCACGTCGCGGCGATCATTGTCGTCGTCGCGGTCGCGATCTCGGCGGCGATGCAGCCCGTCATCATCGCACACGTCGTCGCGCCAGAGAGCACACACTCGCACGTCGCCGCCTTCCTGAATCACCTGGAACGCGACGTCCGAAGTTCTCCCGCGGCTTCCAACGTCCTTCTCCGCGCGAACGTGCACCATGTTGTCACTGCTGGGCTCGACCGTCACGGGTCCGTTGATGGATGACAATCGGAACCAGTTTCCGCTCGCGACATGTCCATCCCACGTCCACGCCTCCTGATTTCGGCCGAGGTCCTGCGCGCGCGCGCCGGAAGCCGCGACGAAAGTGAGGGAGGCAAGCAGCAGTGCAGTCCGTTTCATGTGGGGTTACTCCCGGTTGTCTATGTTGGTACCGCGCTGAATGACGATGTTGCCGCTGAATGTCTCGAGAGTGATACGTGCACGGCCGTCACCAATCCGGAAATTGAACCTGCTCTCGTGACCATTCTGCTGCTTGCTTGTTTCCAGAGTCACAGGAAAGTCGCTGTCGACTGTTCCACTGAACGTTTCCAGGCTCACGCTCGCGCTCGCATTTGTCGGTATTCCAAGAGTCAGCCGGCCTGAGTGCGTCTTGAACGTGTAGTTCCCCATCGGGTCGATGGTGCCTGTGTACCCAATCGATCCGCTGACCGTTTCCGCGCTTGCGGACCTGGTCTTTGCACGCAGGATGCTGATGCGGCCACTCACCGTTTCCGTTGTAATGTCGCCCTCTGCATCAGCAACGCTCACCGATCCACTCACCGACTCAGCGCGAACGTTTCCATCCACCTTGCCGATATCGATGCTGCCGGACACTGCTTCAGCGGAAACACTTCCCACCGCGTCGTTGATCGAAAGGTCGCCGCTCAACGCCTCGAGCCTCACTTCCCCTTTCACACCGCGTACGCTCAACGGACCCGAGAAAGATTCGAGAATCACGCTGGTGCCAATCGGCACGCTGAGCTCCAGCTCAGCTCTTCCCCCATGACCACGGTCAGGCTCGAGACTCAGTGAGATGCTTCCAGCTCTGTCGCGAATATCGAGCTCGTCCTGCTCTGTGGTTCCGCGAATGCGCACCTGCGATCCCGAAGTTCCCACCACATTCACGTGCCCCGAATAGATCGAGACACTCACTGTTCCGTTCTTCTCGAGCGTCAGCGTAGTGTCGACTCGCTGTGGCCGATCGAATGTCTGCGCGGATGCTGTCGATGCGAAAAGCATCAACAGAGCGCCAGGCGTCAACCATTTCATAAGCGTTCGTTCTTTCAACTGAATTTTCCTCACGATCTCGACGGCAGCAGAGCTACCGTTCTTAGAAGTTCAACTTTTTTCTGCAATGCGTTATCGAGCCGTTCCGTGAGGAATCCGCTCGCAGGATCGCGCATGAGAGCTGCGCGCGCCTGCTTAACCGCCGCATCGATGAGGGCCAGATTGTCTTCGACGACCTTTATCGTCGAAGGGTCGAGCTGACTGCGCCGCTGCTTGAGCACGTCCTGCAGCTGCGCGATCTCTGGTACGAGCGCAGCTTCGGCCGCGCTTTGTGGTCTGACTGAAGCCAGCGCAGTTCCGCGCGACGACGATGCCGCGTTGCCGCCGACGCTTGGACGTGGCTTTGCAGCTGGTTTTACTTCGCGTGCAGGAGGCGCTGACACTTCGGGCGTTGTCTCCGGCGCGGGCGCAGTCTCAGTTGGTACAGCAGGCTGAGAGACGATCTCGTCTGACGCCCCAGGGACAAACGCACCCGGACCCGTAACTACTCTCACCGGCTGCTTCGCCGGTTTTTGTGTCGCGACGTAAGTCACGCTCGACGAAACAACAATCAGAGCCGCTGCTGCCAATCCGATCACCCGGCG
>DASROK010000234.1:0-2462 GCA_035646915.1 Gemmatimonadaceae bacterium | reverse complement strand
TGCCAATCCGATCACCCGGCGCGAGAGATGAATTCCTTCGCGGCGGAAAGTGATTGGAACAACTGCCGGCTCGATGCGCTGCTCGATTCCCTTCCACAAATCCCGCGAAGGCTCTAGAACCGGAAGAGCCGCTGCTGCTTCAGTAATTCCCCTGATGTCGCGAATGAGTCCCTGACACCGTGCGCAGCTCGAAGCGTGTGCTTCGACCATCGAGCGGCGTGCGCTATCCAGGTCTCCCTCGAAATATTCGAGAAAGAGCTCATCGCATTCCGCGCAGGTTGGATGTTGTTCTGTCATCGTGTCAGTGCCTCCCTCAAAAGGAGCCGCGCTCTGTGCAGCTGTGCCTTGCTTCCACCTGCTGTGATGCCGCACATCTCCGCGATCTCCTCGTGCTTGTATCCCTCTATGTCGTGCAGTACGAAAATCTGTCTTGCTCCAGGCGGTAATTCTTCGAGCGCCGCCGTTATGTCCATCCTGTCACCGTAACCCGGAGTGACCGATGCCTTCTGCAATGGCGTCTCACCACTCTCCGAATCGTCCTCCACCATCCTCTTCCTGTTTCGTGCTTCGGTCTTTCGGTCAGTCAGCACGATGTTCACTGCAACCCGGTGTATCCATGTCGAGAACTGCGCATCTCCCCTGAACTGCGGAAGCTTTTCCCACGCCCTCACGAACACGTCCTGCGTCAGCTCCTCACCTCTCACTTTCGATCCGCACATCCTCGTGCAAAGCGAGAAAACACGATTCACATGCGTCCGGTACAGCCGCTCGAACGCCCTCCGGTCGCCCCCGGCCGCAAGCATTACATCGGCCGTGTCGTCCTGCGATGCTGTTGAATTCGTCAGCATCGCCCGCTCATTGCGACGTTCGTCACGCGCTGTACTGACAGTCAGATAGTTTCCAGGGCTCTAAGGTTTGAACCTTACTTTCGCCGAATTGACAGCGGCCCATTCGTGGTAGTCGCCCGAATCGTGGGTCCGCCGGAGCCCAGCTCGGTAGCGATGTCCCGTGTAATGCGGCCAACCACCGTAATCGGGAAACCGAGGCTCACCGGACCATTCGTGGTGCCGGCCTCGAGCCGTGCGTTGTACCCGTCAGGAACGCTGATCGTGAGTGGTCCGTTGGTCGTCCTGGCTTCGAGACCTGTTCCGTCCCAGCGCGATCCATCGAGCGAAATCGTGAGTGGTCCATTCGATGTACGCGCCCTCACCGATCCACCAAGGTCGCGTAGCGAAAGCGGACCGTTCGACGTCTGAAGGTCCATGTCGCCCCTGACATTCTCGACTGAGAGCGGACCGTTTCGCGTTCCGACACGAAGATTCGATTTGCGCGGAACCATCGCGTAGATCGATGCCGACCAGTTTACATCCTCATCGTTGCGCGGTCCCTCGACATACACGTCGCCGCCTCGCACAACTGTGCGAATCTGGCTGGCAATATCTTTCGCCACCGCCTGCGACCTGGCACGCACCTGAATGCGCGTGCTGATCGCCATGCTGTCGCGGTCCCATCCTGTGACGATTACTCCGCCGTTGCGCAGCCCGTCCATCGTGATGCTTGAACCGGGATTACGAACGCCCGTTTTTCGAATCTCGCAGAACTGTTCGCGCTCCCATCGGTCTCCGCGCTGATTACGACAATCATCGAGCCAGTCGGAATCGTCGCGCTGCGCCATCGCTTTCCCCGTCGGAATCAGGGCGAGCGCTACAATCAGAGCTCCGGCAATTGATCTTGTGTTCGGCATGGTGGTGGGTTCTGTGAAGTTGTTGAATTGCCTGGTATGACAATCCGTTATGTCAGAACGTGTGAACGCCGAAGGAGGATTCGGCTACGACGTAACTTCGATTGTCGCTACGTAGTCGGCGTCGACGATTTTCGTTCCAGATTTTGGCACGGGCTTCAGGTCGATGAGACGGATTGTATATCCGCCGTATGTCACATTCTTTGGGTCGAGAGTGGTGTTCAAGGCAGCGTCGATCGATGACGCCTCCGTGGACGTGATCGCCAGGCGCACGACTGCATTTCCAGCCCAGACGCAGACCACGTCGCTGGGACACCGGGAATCCTCGGAGACTCTGAGAAACCGCACCGAGAGCGGAGTTCCCTGGATGTGCGCTTCCTGTCCCGACTTGAGATCGAACTGGCGATTAGGCTGAACCTGCTCGGATGGAATGACTCCGCCGGTCGTGCCCGGCTGCGCTGGTGTTGTGCAGCCTGCCGCAATGAACAGTGTGGCAATGATCAGTTTGCGCATCGTCACCTCCGTAATCAGATCAGCGGGCCAAAGCGTTCCTCAGCCGCGCGACCCCGTTTCTTACACCGTCGAGATCATCGGCAGTCACTGTAATGTGGCCGAGTTTTCTTCGCGGCGCAGGAGTCTTTCCATACATATGCACGTGGACGTCGTCGAGTTCCATGAGCCGTGCAACATCCGGCTCGATTCCAATCACGTTCACCATTCC
>DASROK010000233.1:0-3128 GCA_035646915.1 Gemmatimonadaceae bacterium | reverse complement strand
AGCTGCTTCAGATACTGCAGCACCGGGCATCTGAGCTTGGGGCAGACTTGAAGTTCTGCAGCGAGGCAGCGGCGGATACTGTTTTTGATACGGATCTGGTCGTGGCCGCGGATGGCATAAACAGCGCGATCCGTTCGCAATACGCCCAGTACTTCAAGCCTGATCTCGATTCCCGAACTGCAAGGTTTATCTGGCTTGGCACAACGTTCCCATTCGATGCCTTCACGTTCTATTTCGTCGAGAACGAGCATGGTGTGTTCCAGGCGCACTGTTATCGGTTCGACGACGAGACATCGACATTCATCGTCGAGTGCGACGAAGCCTCCTGGCGGTCAGCCGGTTTCGACCGGATGGATACTGCCGGGACGATTGCAGCGTGCGAAGAAATGTTTGGCCAGTGGCTTCAGGGTCATCGGCTCATGTCGAACGCTTTGCATCGCGCGGGATCGCCGTGGACGAATTTCGTCCGCGTGCGAAATGAAGTCTGGTATCACAGGAACATCGTCCTGATTGGTGACGCGGCTCACTCAGCACACTTCTCGATCGGATCAGGAACCAAGCTGGCAATGGAGGACGCAATCGGGCTCGTCAACGCGCTGTCGCGGCATGACGATCTCGAGTCTGCCCTTCCGGCTTATCAGGAAGATCGAGGCACCGAAGCCTTGAGGCTTCAGAACGCCGCGCGCAATTCAATGGAATGGTTCGAGAATGTGAAGCGCTACATCCGTCTCGAGCCAGAGCAGTTCACTTACAGTCTGCTCACTCGCAGCCAGCGTGTAAGTCACGAGAATCTGCGGATGCGGGACGCAACTTATCTCACCGGTGTGGAGCGATGGTTTGCGTCAAAGGCGTCGGATGTGCCGGATGCGGAAGCAGAACCGGTGCCGCCGATGTTCACACCGTTTCAGCTGCGCGGGATGGCGCTGCACAACAGGATCATCGTGTCGCCGATGGACATGTACAGCGCGACTGATGGAGTTCCCAACGATTTTCATCTCGTGCACCTGGGTGCGCGCGCGATCGGCGGCGCGGCGCTGGTGATGACAGAAATGGTCTGCGTATCACCGGAAGCGCGAATCACGCTCGGCTGCACGGGCCTCTATAATGAAGAGCAGCTCGACGCCTGGCGTCGCATCGTGAGATTCGTACACGAGTGGAGCGATGCCAGGATCTGTCTCCAGCTCGGTCATTCCGGTCGCAAAGGATCGGTGAAGCTCCCGTGGGAAGGGACAGACATTCCGCTCGATGAAAGCTGGGTGAGGGTCGGCCCGTCGCCGATCGAATATGGTCCTTCGCTGCCACCGCCTCGTGAGATGACGTACGCGGAGATGGAAGAAGTCGAATCGCAGTTCGTTCGCGCGACCGTGATGGGAAACGATGCGGGCTTCGACATGATCGAGCTGCACTGCGCGCACGGCTATCTGCTCTCGAGCTTTCTTACTCCGGTTTCGAACCGGCGCACTGACGAGTATGGAGGCGCGGTTGAAAACAGGATGCGCTATCCGGTTGAAGTCTTCACAGCGATGCGCGACGTGTGGCCTGACGAGAAGCCGATGTCGGTTCGCGTGTCGGCTACAGACTGGATAGAGGATGGCCTGACGCCTGAGGAATCGGTGGCGATCGGGAAAGCGTTCGTCGCCGCCGGGGCAGATGTAATTCACGTGTCGACAGGACAAACGGTGAGCGATGCAAAGCCTGTGTTCGGGCGGCTGTTTCAGACTCCGTATTCGGACCGGATCCGGAATGAGGGCCGCGTGCCGACGATTGCGGTGGGAAACATCACCGATGCTGATCAGGTGAACTCGATCATTGCTGCAGGGCGGGCTGACCTTGTTGCAATCGGCCGGCCGCATCTCTCCGATCCACAATGGACGCTGCATGCTGCAGCGCAGCTCGGGTATTCAGGCGCACACTGGCCGGTGCAGTATTATCAGGGCCGAACGCAGCTGGAGCGTGAAATTGCACGCTCCCGCATCAAGGAAAAAAGTGACAGAAACTGAGAGATTTCTCGAAGGCAAACATGCGATAGTGACCGGCGGCTCACGGGGAATCGGGGCTGCCATTGCGAGCGAATTCGTTTCGCGCGGCGCGAAGGTCACGATCATGGGCCGCGACAGAGAGACGCTGGAGAGAAAGGCGGAGGAGATGCGGGGCGAGGAGGGAGTGACTGTGGCCGTCGAAGAATGCGACGTCTCTGACGCGAATTCCGTGACCACTGCTTTTGCGAGCGCCATCGCCAATCTGGGTCCGGCCTGCGTCCTCGTGAATAATGCCGGCACAGCGAAGAGCAGAACATTCACACAGCTATCGCGAGAAGTATGGGATGAGACAATTTCGGTAAACCTCACAGGCACATACCTCTGCACGTCTGAGGTTCTTCCCGGAATGATCGAAGCGAAGGACGGAAGAATCATCAACATTGCTTCAACCGCGGGGCTTCGCGGTTATCGAACGATGTCAGCCTATTGCGCGTCGAAACATGGAATCATCGGACTGACTCGCGCACTTGCTCTCGAAACAGCAAAACAGGGAATCACTGTCAATGCCGTGTGTCCGAGCTATACCGACACATATCTCACAAGTCTAGCAGTCGACAACATCGTGAAGAACCTGAACAAGACTGCCGACGAAGCGATGGGCATGCTGACCAGAACGATTCCCGCTGGACGCCTGATCACTCCGGAAGAAGTTGCGTCAGCGGTGAGCTGGTTGTGCTCTCCATCCGCATCGGGCGTGACTGGAATTGCCCTGCCCATTGCCGGAGGAGAAGTGTGAAGACTCCCAGCTCGATTCAGCCAAAGCACTTCAAGTGGGATTTCAGTGATCGAGTCGCAACGATCACGCTCAACCGGCCGGAAAGAAAAAATCCTCTCACGCTTGAATCGTATCGCGAGCTCACCGACACATTTCTCCTGCTCCAGCATGTCCCGGGTGTAAAAGCAGTCGTCATCACCGGAGCAGAAGGGAATTTCTGCAGCGGGGGCGACGTGCACGATATCATCGGCCCGCTCGTGAAAATGAAACGCGACAGAGACACGAAAGGGCTGCTCGATTTCACGCAGATGACAGGCGACCTGGTGAAAGCAATGCGTTCCTGCCCGCAGCCAATCGTTGCAGCAGTGGATGGA
>DASROK010000232.1:0-8640 GCA_035646915.1 Gemmatimonadaceae bacterium | reverse complement strand
GTGCTATACAGCCTTCTCAAAGGAGCAGGCCACAAACCCTCGCTTCCATCACGCGGCGGCACAGCGATAGCGCGCCGCGAAAATGCAACAAGATCTCTCAGCTCATCGCGATTGATCGGCAAGACTACTGATGCAAGCGTGTCGCGCGTCAACACAAACACTGTACATAGAGAGTCTCCCAACAGGTACTCGATGAGCACTTCATCGCTGGAAAGTCTTGCTGCTATCTCGCGACGACTTGACGTTGCAGCAGAAATGGTCTTTGCATATGCGCGATCGGATTCCCGCAATCGTGAAACAGGAGCGGCTCCTGACGACAGAAATTCGACCATCTGGCGCGCACGTAATCTTTCGCTGGTCGAGAACGCATCAGCGGTTAGCCCACGCGAGTGTTCTACGATCGAGAGATTGACATACGTCGACCACTTGTCATCCAGGAACCCGTATTTTCTGTCAGTGCGGATAATCCTGGATGCAGATCGTTCAGCAATTTCAATCGCGCGTTTGAGCGCGACCGTCGCATCAACGAGGGCACCGCGGGCTTGAAGAGCAGTCCCCAACCCGGAATAGAGGCGCGACCGGATGTCGTTCGCGGAACGATCTCCCAGAAGAACAATGCCGGAACGAAAAAGTTTTTCAGCCTCCTGAACCGAATCGGCCCGAAGAGCAAGATTGCCGAGCATCTCCACTACTGCCGCTTCACCTGCAGGGTCGTGCATCTGATGAAACGCCCTTTTTGCCGCGTCGAGATGGGAACGTGCTCTCCAGTCGGAGTTTCTACCCATCTCGGCCGATGCCATCAACATTCGCGTAAGTGCAGACCCGCGCTCATCTCTG
This sequence comes from Gemmatimonadaceae bacterium, assembly GCA_035646915.1. Taxonomy (GTDB): domain Bacteria; phylum Gemmatimonadota; class Gemmatimonadetes; order Gemmatimonadales; family Gemmatimonadaceae; genus UBA4720. The sequence continues at coordinate 7,803 of DASROK010000232.1, read as the reverse complement.
AATTTGGATTGAATTGCGAGAGTCTGGCCGAGCAGCGATAGAGCCTGAGGGTATTCATTGCGCAGAAAACAGATCGTCGCCTGACCGTACTTTGCGTCTGCCAGCGTTTTTTCATTATCGATGGACGCGGCAAGATTTGCGGCGAGCACGAACGCCGTTTGTGCTTCGGAGAGCGATCCGAATGCGATTGCGACGTTACCACGCGCGAGGGCGAGGTCAGCCCTTTCCTGATGAGCTGCTGTTATTGCATTGGCATCACGCTCGGCGACCCGGAGCGAAGCCAGCGCGAGCTCGGGGTTTCCCATTGCCGTGTACAACCCTGCGAGATCTGTTCTTGTGGAAATTGCTTCCAGGGTGTCATTCATCTCCTGGTGAACCTCCAACGCTTGCTGAAGCGCTGCGCTCGCCCCGGTGTAGTCACTGCTGCGCATCAGCATTCTGCCGAGATCATGCAGCACGAATCCGGATTCGGCTCGATTGCCTTCTGCCCGATTTATCGAGAGAGCCAGCCGATACAATGAATCCGAGCGATGGAAGTCGCTGAGGTCGCTGGCGACACCCGCGAGATTCGAATAATTCAGTGCGACGAGCGCGTTGCGATGGTCGCGGTTGTTGAGCCTGAGAGCAATCGTGAATGCCTTGTTAGCAGCTGAATAGTCTCCGCGCGATCTTGCAATGAGACCAATGTTGTTCTGATCTGCTGCGATTCCGCGTGTATCGCCAACGGCTTTCCGCAGCGCGGATGCGCTCGCGTAAAGACGCACAGCGCGATCTCCGTCGCCTGAATCTTTTGCGATGCTCGCCAGCACCCCGATTGCGTTGGCAAGTGTGCGTTTGTCGCCGACTCGCTCGGCAGCAATCTTCGCACTCTCGAGATAACTCACTGCGCTGTCCATTCGTCCGGCGCGATAGTGACCTGCGCCGAGCGATACGAGCGCTGCGGCGATTGTGGCGGGAGATCGACTCAGGCGTGCGTGCCCGAGTGCTGCACGCCACAAAGGCATCGATGCTGCCGCACCTGACGAGGACATGGCGTTGTTGCCGGCAATGCGGAGACTGTCTGCAACAACGCTTGAACGCTGCAACGATGGGGTCGATTGCTCAAAGCGGTCGAGCTCCTTCAGCAGGAATGAATCGCGCCGCTCCCTGAAGAATTGCTTTGCAAGCGCTCGAGCAGTTGCGATCTGCGCAGTCTTATCGGCCACTGACTTTGCAGATGTTGCACGGGCAAGTGCCCTCTGAAACGGTTCACGAGTTGTGTCGGGTGATTGCCCAGCAACTGACGTGGCGAAACAAATGAGCGTGCACGGCAGCACCGCCCCTCTAAGCAGGTGAGGACGAACTCCTGCGCTCATCGAAGGGGAGTGAGTCCAAGAAATGCCTCTCCCCCAAACAGCTCACCCATGAACCATCGGATCGGCTCATAACCAGATTTTGCGACAGTCAGAGCGACATCTTTTTGACGAGTTTTACAGAAAGCGAAATATCCGTTCCCGTCGGTCAGCGCTGAGACAGCGACAAAATCCGAAATCTCAAGTGATACTCTCGCAGCTGAAATCGCAGGGCCGTACGGCGTTGAACCGTACCACACGTAGGTGTGGCCATTGAAATAGTTCCCGTTGCTAATCTGCGACGGTGGTTCAGCGTTCCGGAAATCTCCGGGGATTGTCAGCTGTATGTCTGTATCTCGCGTCGAATAAAAGTGCGTTGGTGTTGCAGCGACACAGTGCTGCTCGAGCCCCTGCTTTGATGCAGCAATGATTATTTCACCTTCCGGCAACGATCCAATCGTGTAGCGCCCATCGTCATCCGTGAGAATGCCTTCGATCCTGTATCCCGTCAGATCGGGCATTTTGACAAGTGCTGAGATCTCAGCGCCTGCCACTGGCTGAACTCCCGATTGCAAAAGTTGCGTGACACGCCCGCTCACGACGTAGGAGCCCGCGATAGAAAGTCCCTGACAATTTGTTCGGGGATCGGTGCATGATCGTTCCCCGGTCATGAAGACGGCAGAAAACATCGGCGACAACGGCTCGCCGTCGTTGTCTGCAACGTCGCTCGTCACTATCAGGCTGTAAGTAGTGTTCCGCTGCAGGGGAACAGTGGGAACGAAGTCGGCGATCCACGGCTCAGCGTGCATGAGGAGAGTGCCTTCCACCGGCACACCGTCCCGCAGCACTTTGATCGACTTCTCCGTCACTGTATTTCGATCGACTGGTTTTGAAAAAATGACCGTGATGAGAACGTTGGTCGCAACGTCTGTCCGGCCCTTCGGAGGGTTGGACCGCACGATCGTTGGTGGCTTCTTTGCAGGAACCTTGATGATCACCGGGTCACCCGAACCCTCGTCGCTCGAAGGAGTGAGCAGCAGCGAATCCCCTTCGCTTGCCGCGACTGGAACCGGATCGAATCCTCCGTCAACAAGCGCAACCGATATGGCCGGAGAGCGCAAAGTCAGATTCTGAATCGTCAGCGCGCGTATCGACGGAAGCGTTCCCGGGCTGAGTGATACGTAGACTGTATCGGCTTCGGCTGCTGCTGCAGCCTCTCCTGGAATCGAAAGTATGGATCCTGAATCGCTGCGCGAAACGGCAGACAGGATCGCCCCATTCTGAAGACGGAAACTGACCGAATCGTCGGGATTCGAGATCCCCGCCTGCTCCGTGCAATTGACGCACAGCGCGGCGAGAACGGCGGCACACCACTGAAGGCGCCACGAACGCGAGAGTGTCATCGGGCGCGCTGCATTTCGACGTCGTGAGCCAGGTTGTTTGCCGTCACCATGAATATTTCCTGGTGAAGGTCGAAGCCGCTCTTCACCGCATACAACGCAGCTGGCCCAAGCGGAAGATTGCAGAGCGCATAATGTCCCGCAGCATCGCCATTGGTTGTGACTGCGACAAAACCCGCCGGTGATTCGAGGTAAATCCGCGGAGAAGCAACCCCTTGAGGCGCCACGGTGAAGCGGTCATCCGGAAGCGGGACGAGCTCATACACGATTCCGAAAATTCTCGGAAGCGCTGATGCGGTCTCGACCGATGAGTTCGCCGAACCGACTAGCTCGATGTCGACAGAAGCGCCGTCACCGGTGAGCTTCGCAGATGCTCCGCATGGCTGGTTCAGGCCGGGTACATTCGCATACAGCTGTACAGTTCCATCAGGAACCAAACCAAGGTTGTACCGCCCGGCAGCATCTGTTGTCGTTTCGCCAATGCTGTATCCAGTCCCGCTTGCGCTGTTCAGCCACGCTGAGACAACAGCATTTGATATGGGCTGCATCACACCGTTCGCGGCGCGCTGGCGCACAATTCCCGTGATTGCGTTCGTTCCGGCAGTAGTCGGCACACAATTCGGCGGAGCCGCAGCACCCAGACAGGGATCTGTGCCTGCAGTGAATGACGCGTTGAACGCAGCATCGAGCTGATCACCTGATTCGTCCTCGACATCGCGTCGCACCACTATCTCATAGTTCGCGTTTGGAGCAAGCGGCTCATCCGGAATGAAGTCCACAGCCCACGATTCGCTCTCAAACGCAACCCGGCCTGACACGTTCTGCCCATCCCGAAGGAGCAGTAGAGACGAAGCTGTAACCGTCGACTTGTTGACCGGCTCCGAGAACACGACTGTCACGATGACGTTTAGAGCGACATCAGTGCGTCCTCGTGGAGGATTCGACCTTACCACAGTTGGCGGCTTCTTTGCCGGAACCTTCACAACCATCGGATCTCTGGTTGCGTCTTTTCGCCATCCAGTTACATCGAGGGTGTCACCTGCGCCTGCTTCGATTGCAACCGGGTCGAATCCACCATTCACCACCGTCACAAGTGACGGTGGCAATTTGCGCGTGCGATTCTCGATCTGGACTTTTTCGGTCTCGCTAAGCGTGTTGGGAGAGACAGAGATGTATACCACGCTTTGATCGGCGACTGCGAGTGCAAAGCGCCCGGCTGAGCCGTTCGAGGAAACCGACTGTGGATCGGAGATTGTCATCCCCGGGACCGGCTGAAGCGTATCCTCGACGGGATCTGTTGAACCGGGATCAGCGCATCGAATGAACAGAAACGCCAACGGTGCAATCGCGGCAGCGGGAAATCGCCGTGTCATCGCGAGTGTTCGGTAGCGAACCGATCGACCGGGACGTCGAGAGCGAAGCCTCATCGAGTTGTTGTACGGACTGGCCCGGCCGATTTTGCTGGAGGGATGTCGCGCCGACTTTGCATGAGAGCGTGCGTGCTGCCTCCATTCGGGCAAGGCTGCGAATATTGACTGGCAATTTCAGTTTCGCAATGACGCGTATTTCACGCACGCAAGAAGCTCGACATCGTCCGTAAAACATGCTTAACCACCATCGAGCCTTCGGAGCCGCAAATGCCGAATGTCAGGTTGAGCATTGTCTTTCTTGTGATTCTTTGCAGCTGCTCAGGATCGGACAGCAACAGCCCGTCTGAGCCCGGTCCACCCGCCGTAAGCACTCTGGCGGTAATACCTGAGCTCGACACGCTCGCGCGCGGCCAGACACGAGTGATCGAGATCATCGTGAAAGACGCAGCGGGAAACCGGCTCCCCAGTCAGTCGATAGACTGGACCACAAGCGACTCAACCGTCGCTACGGTCGAACGACATCCGGTATCGCCCAACCAGAACGGAGTTATCACCGCAGTTTCGCCTGGATCTGCCACGGTCACTGCCTCCGGAGGAGGAAAAATCGCTTCATTGAAAGTGGTGGTCGTACCATTCGGAACAGTTGCTCGCGTGGTCATATCCCCGGGAGCTTCACTGCTCGGTATTGGCATGCCATATCGATTCTCTGCCGTAAGCCGCGACGTAGTGTTCAACGACATTCCGAACAAAACAGTTACCTGGACCACATCGAACGCATCCGTTGCAACGGTAGATCAATCCGGTGTCGTTTCCGGAGTGTCGGACGGGACCGCAACTATCACGGCGACAGTAGAGGCAGTCTCTGGAACTGTCGACGTGACAGTAATTCCTGTCACGAGCACTGGCGCATTCACGTCCGTAGCAACAGGAGGTGGGACTGCATGTGCACTCAATGCGAGCGGCAAAGCTTTTTGCTGGGGTGAAGGAGCCAGCGGCCAGTTGGGAAACGACCTGAAAATTCGCTCGACATTCCCGGTACCAGTGTCAGGAAATCTTTCGTTCGCCTCGATCGTACCGGGAGCGATCAATACCTGCGCGCTGACTTCGGCGGGAAAAGCCTATTGCTGGGGACGAGGAAACTACAGCGCGAACGGCGACGGCTCATCCGTCGAAAGACTTGCACCAGTGGCAGTATCCGGCCCACAGACCTTCCGCGAGATCGCGGTGGGTTCGCGAAATGTCTGCGCCCTTTCGACCGAGAACGATGTTTTCTGCTGGGGTGACGCGGAGTTCGGCGCTCTGGGAACCGGCGCGACTGCGACGGTTTCGATTCCCGCCGCAATCAGCGGAAATCTCAAGTTCAAAGGAATTTCAACGAAATTCCTGCACGCGTGTGCTCTGGCCGCCGACGGAACCGCATACTGCTGGGGTGACAACCGCAGCGGTGCAATTGGAAACGGCACAACAGGCAACATTGTTTCGCTGCCGGCTCCGGTGTCCGGAGGAAAAAAATTCTCGTCGATCAAAGCGGGTGAAACATTCACATGCGCAATCGACACCGAAGGCGCTGCATGGTGCTGGGGCAGCAATTTCCTTGGACAGCTGGGAAACGGTACGCTGACGGCGAGCACTGTTCCCGTTGCGGTTTCGGGTGGGCTCAGATTCACATCGATTGCCGTTGGCAATTCGCACACGTGCGGCATCCGTGACGATGGCGACGTCTACTGCTGGGGGTTGAATGACGGGGGAAATCTTGCCAACGGGAAGGGCGCGAACAGCCAGAGCCCGACTCCAGTGCTTGGTGGATTGAAATTTGTTTCACTGACGGCCGGAACCCGCTCCACCTGCGGAATAACCAATGACGGAAAGGCGTACTGCTGGGGACCGACTTTCACATCGAGCGGAAGTCCCGAACTCGTGCGCGAGAATCCTTAGACAACACTTCGACCCGGAACCATCCTCGAGGGAGCTATCTGCAATTCAGAACCCCTGGCCAATCCTCCAGGTAAACCGCCACGGCCGCGCTTCGTCGATCGGACGCGTCACGCCAATCGCAAGCGCCCCGCTGAAGAACGTCGCCAAAAATTCGGCTGAAGCACGCACGCCATCAGTCGGTCTCGAGAGAGGAACACTCAAGCCACTCTGCTCGTCGAGCGTCGTACCCAGTTCGAGCAGTGCCTGCTTCGCTGCATCACTCGAGACTTCCGCCCATCCGCCATGAATTCCCACCGCGATCCCCGGCGCCAGACCGGGCAGCACGAGAGCACTCGGCAAACGTATTGGAGCTCTCAGTATCGGGAACGTGTAGCCGATGACAGTGCGGACCAATGCCGCGCGGTCACCAGCGAATTCCTTGTAATCGAACCCACTGAGCCCGAGATCTCCACCAAGCTCGAACATCTGCTGCGGTACCGGGTTGCTGAGAAGCGCACCAGCATCACCACGCGCATACAACTGAAATGGACCAAGCTCGCGGCGCGCCGCAGCTCGAAGCTCGACGCGCTGCCATCTGAGATCTCCATCTGCACGATCATAATACAGCGAAACTCCAACGCCGCGATCCACAAATAATCCGCTCACCTGCGGATCGATCTCTATCGACGCAGTCGACCTGAAGTAATTCCCTTCCCTGATTCCACGGTTGGGCCTGAACCCCGCATTTTTTGCGACATACAGTCCCTTCGACACATTCTGCTCGACCGCGTGGTCAGCACCGGGTCCAACCTCCAGTCGCATGCTCGACTGCCGCTGCGCACCGAACGTACGTGAGACGAATGCTGTCGCAGTGCGGCGATCGAGATAGTCATAGTCGTCCTGACTCCCGAACAACGCTGTGAGCGTCGAGCCATAACTCAGCGGAGGCTGAAAATCGTTCGTGTGCGCAAGGGCGCGTTCGGCTCGAATACCTGTAGTCGTGCGTCCCAGTGTTCGCTGAATCCCGAACATCCCGCGCGGTACTTTTTCTGCCCACGCATATCCAAGTGATCCGCGAGCGAGCACTCCTGCCTCACCGCCAAACTGATGCGATAATGAAAGGCCTGTGAATACCCCTTCGATGCGGTTGAATCGGAAGACTTCGCCGAGTGTGCGGGGAGTCAGCCTGAAACCACTGCCTGAATCGGTGCGCCACGATTCAGGCGCGAGATCATCGAACTCCGCGAAGTAGGCGTCGGTGCTCGCGGATCCCAGTGGCGACTGCCAATCGTGATAACGCTGCTGCGCCGAACCTGAAGCGAACGTCAGGCTGTGCTGAATTCCTGGCGGAGTTTCAGGTCCGGTCCATGACGAATCGTTAGCTCGTATGTCGTAGAACCTGGAAACAATGCGTACGAGACTCCTGAATTCACCAAGGAACGCAAGCCGTGCCTGGAATTCCGTGCGCTGGTATGCGGGAAGCCAATACTCTCCATTCACTTCGACATTCACGAGCTCGACAAACGATGCGCCGCTCACGCCGGGAATCCTGCTTCCGGATTTCAAGGTGACCTTTCCATCCTTGAGCTCGACGATTCGCCCGCGCATGCGCACGATCTGTTTGCGATCGGCGTCGAGGTACATGTCGCCGTAAAAGAGAATGGCATCGCCGGGCGCATCCAGCCGCGGCGTGACTCGAACGCGCGAGAGAGGAATTCTGCGGCCGCTTGTGGAGAACAGAGTGACGGCGGTGTCGCCACCCTCATACATATAGTATGTGTCCCGGTT
>DASROK010000231.1:0-19608 GCA_035646915.1 Gemmatimonadaceae bacterium | reverse complement strand
CAAGCGGAAGCCAGCAGACATGCGAGGAGGAGGCGGTAGGGCATTAGAAAAATCTACGACAAGAATGCTGAATGCTGAATGCTGACACTGGAATACTGAATTCTGAATGCTGAATGCTGACCAAGAGCGCAGTTAGTCAGCATTCAGCATTCAGTATTCCAGTTAGCTGCAGACGAGGTTTCGCCCGTTCCCCTTGGCCCTGTACAGAGCAGCATCCGCTGCACGGAACAGATCCTCGACCGAATTGAGGCCCGGCGAGGGATACGTCGCAACTCCGATCGAAGCTGTGACGCGCACATCCTGCCGTGCGCCGACAGTGAACCGATGAGCCGCAAGACGATCGCGAATTCTTTCCGCAAACGCGTGCGCACCCTGCCTTCCTGTTTCAGGGAGCACGATCACGAATTCCTCACCACCATATCGCGCAACTGTGTCGACGCTGCGCACTCCACGCTGCAGCAGCGAAGCGACGGAAAGCAGGACATCGTCGCCCGCAAGATGCCCGTACGTGTCATTGATCAGCTTGAAGTGATCGAGATCGAGTAGAAGCATCGCCAGTGGCGCATTGTATCGCCTCACACGCTCCATTTCCGTCACGAGCGTAATGGTCAGCGCACGGCGATTCACGAGCTGCGTCAATGGATCAGTCTGCGCCAGTGCTTCGAGGCGAGTGTTGTCGGCACGCGTGGTTTCGAGCGCATGAGCCCGCTGTATCGCGGCAACGCCGCCCTTCACTACCGTTTCCGCGAACTGAACGTCAGCCGCGTCGAACTTCGGCTGGTCAACAGTGCGGCGAAGGAGAAACACTCCTCCCTTCTCACCATCGAGGGGAAACGGCAGCGCCATCACCGACCTGATCGTCACTTCGGTTCCCTCTCTCGCCCACTTTTCACGCAAAGGCACATACAGCGGGCAGTACTTGAGGTCGGGAATCAGAACAGGGATCTGTCCGTTCAGCGCCGAGACTACTTCAGGATATTTGTCGAGCTCGATCTGAAGATCGTGCAGCTGCGGCTGCTCGAACGCGGTCGCAACGACTCCACTGCTGTCGCCGGCGTTGGCGAGAATGACGGATGCGTGCGAGAGATTGAGCGCGCGAGCCAGACGCCGCACCAGCAAGTGGAAAATCTCCTCCGTCGGGAGATTTCCCATGACTTCATTCAGAACCTCGACGAGGTGCTTTCGCGATTCCTCTGCTTCACGAAAACGCTGAAGCTCAGCCTCCGCCTTGCGGAGTGCTGCGCGCAATGCCTGCACTTCGTTGCCATTGTGCTGGGTCAAACGGCAATGCCTCGTCGAACGGGATTATTCCGAGTCGGATATCGCCGACTCCTCACCGGTGAGGACGGCAGAATCGTCCCCCGCCTGATCCCCTTCGTCATCTTCCGGAATCACGCGGGCGACCGCTGTCAGCACGTCCCCTTCATCCAGATTGACGAGCCTGACCCCCTGCGCGATACGTCCCGTGACCCTGATCTGAGCAACCGAGGAACGGATGATTACACCCAGTCTGGTCATGAGCATGATCTCATCCTGAGGCAGAACCTCCATTACCCCCACAACATCGCCGGTTTTCTCGGTGCGATTCACAGTGATGATGCCCTTTCCACCTCGCTTCTGCACTCGATAATCATCGATGTGCGAGCATTTGCCGAGCCCCTTCTCCGTTACCACGAGGATTGTTGCCTCGCGTTTTATCACCACCATGCCAACCAGGCTGTCACCCTTGCGAAGCTCGATTCCCTTCACTCCCGTCGTGTCACGGCCCATCTCCCGAACATCCTGCTCATGGAATCTCACCGACAAACCATGCTTGGTCGCAAGAACAATGTCGTTCGTGCCGCTCGTGACCTGGACATCGATCAGCTCATCACCAGCTTCGATCTTGATCGCCTTGATTCCAGTGGCGCGCACGTTCGAATACTGCGAGAGCGCTGACTTCTTCACCGTTCCATTGCGCGTGCAGAAGAGCAGGAACTGCGTCTCGCTGAATTCGCGCACCGGAACCATCGCCTTTATCTGCGTATCCGGATTCACGTTGATCAGATTGACGATCGGCTTGCCCTTGGATGCACGGCCCGCCTGCGGAATCTCGTGCACCTTGAGCCAGAAGCAGCGGCCATCGTCCGTGAAGCACAGGATGTAGTCGTGCGTCGATCCGATGAAAAGCTTCTCGATGAAGTCTTCATCCTTGAGTCCCGCGCCGCTCAGTCCTCGTCCGCCCCGACGCTGCTTGCGGTACGTCGACACTGACGTGCGCTTGATGTAACCCGCGTGCGAGATCGTGATCACCATGTCCTCCTCGGCGATCAGATCCTCGATGGTGAACTCTCCCTCATCACTCGTGATCTCGGAGCGGCGCTCGTCTCCATATTTCTTCGAGGTGTCGAGCAGCTCGTCGCGGATGATCTTCATCCGGCGCGGACGCGACGCCAGGATGTCACGCAGCTCCTTCACGAACGCGCGCACTTCCTTGAGCTCTGCCTCGAGCTTTTCGATCTCGAGACCGGTGAGCTTCGCGAGACGCATGTTGAGAATCGCTTCGGCCTGGCGCTCGCTGAGCTTGAACCTCTTCTGAAGCTGCGCACCTGCAGTCGGAGTATCCTGCGCCGCACGGATCAACTTGATCACCGCGTCGATGTTGTCGACGGCGATCTTCAGCCCTTCGAGGATGTGCTCCCGCTCGAGCGCCTTGTCGAGATCGAACTGCGTCCGGCGAATCACCACTTCGTGCCGGTGATTCACGTAATGCTCGAGCACTTCCTTGAGGGGCATGATCTTCGGCACGAGCTGAGTCGTGAACGGATCAGGGACCAGCGCGAGCATGATGACCCCAAAGGTCGACTGCATCGACGTATGCTTGTAGAGCTGATTCAGCACAACGCGCGGAATCGCATCGCGGCGCAGCTCGATGACAATCCGCATTCCGTCCTTGTCGGATTCATCACGAAGATCAGCAATACCTTCCAGCTTCTTGTCACGCACAAGCTCAGCGATGTCGCTGACGAGCTTCGACTTGTTGACCTGATACGGAAGCTCGTTCACTACGATCTGGGATTTGTTCGAGCTTTCCTTTTCTTCGATTACCGCGCGGGCGCGCATGACGATTCGCCCGCGGCCAGTCTCCTGATAATCCTTGATCCCCGCGCGGCCGTAGATGTAGCCACCCGTCGGGAAATCAGGGCCCTTCACGATCTTTCGCAGGTCTGTGGTCGTGATGTCGGGATTGTCGATGAGTGCAACTGCAGCGTTTACAACTTCACCGAGGTTGTGAGGCGGGATGTTGGTCGCCATTCCAACCGCGATTCCCGACGAGCCGTTGATGAGGAGGTTGGGAACTGCTGACGGCAGAACCTTGGGCTCCTGCAGTCGGTCGTCGAAATTCGGCGCGTAGTCGACGGTGTTCTTGTCGATGTCCGCAAGCATTTCCATCGCGATTCGAGTGAGCCGCGATTCGGTGTAACGGTACGCTGCCGCTGGATCGCCATCCACGCTTCCGAAATTTCCCTGGCCATCGACGAGCGGATATCTGAGCGAAAAATCCTGCACCATTCGCACGAGCGCGTCGTACACTGACTGATCGCCGTGCGGGTGATACTTGCCAAGCACGTCGCCGACGACTGTCGCTGATTTCTTGTACGGTCGTCCCGGGACGAGCCCGAGCTCATTCATCGCGTAAAGCACGCGACGGTGCACTGGCTTGAGCCCATCGCGCACGTCCGGCAAGGCGCGCGATACGATGACGCTCATGGAGTAGTTGATGAAGGATTCCTTCACCTCATCGTGAATGAGGCGTGGAAGGATCCGCTCGCGATTATTAGGCGCGGTCATTTGGGATTTCTTCGGGCTGCTGTAGGTGGGAAACTCAACCCTCAAATATACGGATTTTGAGGGTTTTTCGCAACCTGAAGTTGTGGCGTTAACCCGTTGGCGTTAAACCATTTACAGGCGTCCGGCGACCGCCCGAGAGCCCCACCGGAAAACGCCCGTCCATAATTCCCTTCGACTCCGCCGTCGAGGTCGCAATGAGCCTCTCGAAGTCGGCCGCCGGAAGCGGGTAGGAAATGTAGAATCCCTGGCCGAGCCCGCAGCCAAGCTCGCGCAGGCGCTGCCACTGTTCCTTTGTCTCGATTCCCTCCGCAACAACCTTCAGCCCAAGGATTCGGCCGAGCCCTATCACCGCTTCAGCAAGCGGAGATTTCGTGTCACCCTGACCGTCCAGGCTCGTGATGAACGACCTGTCCATCTTGAGGCTGTCCACCGGGAAGCGCTCGAGATATGCGAGCGACGAATATCCGGTCCCGAAGTCGTCGATCGACAATCGAACTCCAAGCGACTTGAGTGCATGCAGTCGCTCCAGCGTCGCACGATTGTCGTGAACCAGCATCGACTCCGTCATTTCGAGAACGAGATTGTTCGGCGTCAGTCCGGTTTTCTTGAGCGTCGCCGCGACATCATCGACAAGCTCGGGCTGTGCGAGATGGCGTCCGGAAAGATTCACTCCCACCATCAGGCTCATTCCCGAGCCGCGAATCAGCGGACCGAAGCGTTTCTGCCAGTCGCGCGTCTGGCGGCAGGCCTCTTCGAGAACCCAGCGGCCAAGGGGAACTATGAGTCCCGTTTCTTCAGCGAGCGAGATGAAATCGAGCGGCTCGAGAAGGCCGCGCTCCGGATGTCTCCATCGCACCAGCGCCTCATATCCGAACATTCTTCCCGTCGAGAGACGCGCAATGGGCTGGTAGTAGAGAGCAAGCTGGCCACATTCCGCATCGCCTTCGATTGCGCGGCGAAGCTCCGTCTCCAGCTCGAGCCGTCGAAGCGCTGCGACGTGCATCTCCGGCTCGAATGAAGCAACGCAGGCTTTGCCTTCACCCTTTGCCCTATACAGCGCAAGATCGGCGTTCCTGAGTACATCATCAGCTCCCTGCTGGGGAAGCAGTGATGCGATGCCGATGCTCATCGTGACAACGATATCCGTGCCTTGAACACTGAATGGGTGACGGAAGTGCTGGAGAATTCTTTCAGCAATGTCTTCCGCCTTTGCCGCTTCGTCGTCGAGAAGCACCGCGAACTCATCGCCGCCAAGTCGCGCCACTGTATCAGCCGGGCGAAGACAGAGCAGCAGACGATTTGCAACCTCGATGAGAAGCCAGTCACCGGCCGAGTGACCAAGTCCGTCATTCACCGCCTTGAAGTTGTCGAGGTCGATGAACAACACTGCCGGTGTTCCGCCGCCGCGCACGGCGCGCTGCAATGCATGCTCCACTCGATCTCTGAAGAGAACGCGATTGGCGAGATTCGTCAGTGGATCGTGGAACGCCTGGTGAGCGAGCTGCTGCTCGAGCTGCTTGCGCTCGGTGACATCATGAAGAATCGAAAGAACGCCTGCGCGTCCACTGTACGTTACCGGCACCGATGTGACTTCGACGTCGAGAACTCTGCCATCGTTCGCGGGCTTGAACTGGCATTCGCAGGTTGGAGTGCGAGTGCCGGTGCGACTCAGTGTGATGAGACTGTCGACGAATCGCTTTGATGTTTCGCGAGTGATGAACCGAAGCATCGGCTCACCCGCCACCTGTTCGGGGCCGGCATATCCAAGAAGGTGAGCGCAAGCGGGGTTCGCGTAGAGGAATCTTCCCTCTGCGTGAAGCGCAACGGCCTGGGGTGAGTGCTCGACGAGATTCCTGAATCTCGCCTCGCTCTCCTTGATTGCTTCCGCCGCCATCTTCGTGTCGCTTATGTCACGCACAACCCAGAGCACACGATCGTCGGTGAGCGGGTTTACAGTGCCTCCGAACCACACCGTTTTTCCGTGCAGATCGAGAGGATATTCGACGTCGACTTTCCTGCTGGTGCTCAGCGCTTTCGAGATCGCCGAAAGTGCAAGCGCTGCGATCGGTCCGGGCAGAACATCATGCACTCGTCTTCCGAGGAGCTCGTCACGCGAGCGCGCGAGCAGGTCGTCATTGGTGGGGGAGACTTTGTGATAAGTCCCATCGCGATCGATTACAAAGAAAACTTCGGTGATCGCATTGAAGAGCGCAGACTGTTCCGCCGCTTCTTCCTCCATCAGTGCGAACGCTTTCTCCTTCTCGCCGATTGCCGCAGCGAGCTCCTTGTTGGAAAGCTCGAGCGCGCCCGCCTGCTGCTCCAGTGACTCTTTCTGCCGGATGACTTCTGTCGCCTGCGACACCAGCTTGTTGCGAATGCCATTCAGCACCATTAGCAGCACGAGCACTTCCAGCAGAATTGCTCCGGAAGTGATCAGCCTGACATTCCGCTCGCGTTCAATCCGCTCGCCGTAGCGAAGATCCTCAGTCAGGACGAACAGCGCGAGCCGGGTGCGAAGCACATCGAATCTCTTCTTTGCCACTGATGCGCGCCGGTCTCTGAACTCGGCATCATGTCCTCCGCGCTCTGCCTGGAGCCAGCGTGTCTCGGCATCCTTGATCCCGATTATGCGGTTCGCCCGCTCGGGGGATTTCGTTCCGACTCGCACGAGCGAATCCATCACCTCACTCAGCTTCGAGCCCGATCGCTCCAGAGACAGTGCGACTGCGTCAGGGCGGGAAGCGGCGTTGTTGATGAGCGACAGCTCGCGCTCCACAGTCAGCACGTATGCTGTGCGAGCAAGCCGTGAAAGCTCGCGGCTTTCAGAAACCCAGCTCGATGTTCCTTCGTGCAGCACATACATCGCGCCGACGGTCGCTGCGATAGCGACAAGAGCGAGCGCAGCAAGGCCAAAGAGGTTGCGTGAAAAACGCAACATCTGGCTCTGCAGCTCGTTCCCCGTTTCTATTGGTTTTGCGGGATCCTCAAAGACTGAGTGGGTCACGCCGAAATGACTGAAACGCGAGGCAGTCCGTCACAAAGTTGCCCCGTCCACTTTCAGCCTTCTCTCAGTCTGCGACTAAACCCTATTGTGAAGCGCTTGCTGGACTTAGCACTTCAAAAACCGTCGGTGAGTCGATCAGCTGGTCCTGTTGTCGTAATGCGCTGCTTCGACCTCATCTTCGAGATCGAGCTGAGCGTTGTCGCGATCGATCGCATCGCGCTCTGCCTTGTATCGATTGTACCACTCGCGGGTGATCTCCGCCGCGAGCTTACGATTTCCCAGCCCGAATGAAAGAGCGAGAGCAAGCGCAATTGCTCCAAAGAGAAGCGCAAATGCGGTCGTGACGATTTCGCTGGCAACTCCGAGCTCCTGCAATGCCATGAAGACCGCAAGGATTATCACACCGCCTTTGCCCACACGGGCGAGCGTCGGACCGCCATGCAGCCCGCCTGCGCTTGCCATGATGAGCCCGCCAACAAATCCGCCGAGCACGATGCCGACGATGATGATGACAATCGCTGCAATTACGCTCGGTATGTAGCTCACGAGCTCGCTGAAGACGTTCGCCAGCGATTGCAGGCCCAGCGCATTCGCTGCGACGAGCATCACTGTGAACATGATGAACCAGAACACGAGGTTCGCGCCGATTCGTGTCGGGTTCACATGCGAGCCCGCTCGCTCGACGGCGTCCATCACGCCACCGCGCTCGAGCAGCTGATTGAAGCGGATGCGGCGGAGAACTTTCTCCGTCCCTTTCTCGAAGAGGCGGGCAAGGAGATAGCCCGCAAAAAGAATTACGAGGGCGCCGACGAGCGCTGGTACGTACTGGTAGAGCTGAGAGAAACTCTCCTGCAGCCGGTCGCCGAAACTTTGTGTTGTGTCGCCCACTATCTGCTCTGGGTTAAAGCCATGAATGACCACTAACAATAGCGATCATTACGCAACTTCGCTCCCCTAGTTACGCGTCCCGCGCCTGAGGTCGTAAATCGCGCTTCGCCGGCACCGGGGACAGATGAGCCACTCCCGTTTCCTGGCGTAACCAAGGCCGAACGAGCCGCCGCCAATCGGCCTCTCGGTCATATGTATGTGACAGCGCGGGCATTCAGGCATGACACCGGTGACGAACACTTCGCGAATGGCTTTCAGCTCTTCGGCTGTGTACTGGGCAGACTCCGTCACTCGGCAATCCTCAGTACGATCTTCCCGAATTGTTTGCCATCGGCCATTCGTTCAAATGCTTTGCGGCCCTCGCTGAGCTGAAACGTGGAATCGATTACAGGCAGGAGTCGCCCTCGAGAAAGCTCATTCGTAACTGCTTCGAATTCGGAGTCATTTCCCATTGTGGATCCCATGATCGTCCACTGATTCCAGAAAAGCCTCCGCACGTCTGTTTCGACCATCGCGCCTGACGTGCCTCCGCAGGTGACGAGCCTCCCGGCTCTTCCCAGTGCAATCAGCGATTCATTCCACGTGTCGTGACCGATGCTGTCTATTACGACACTCACTCCGCGCTTTCCCGTGCGCGACCTTATTTCCTTTCCAACCGAAGTTGTCCGGTGATTGATCACCTCATCAGCGCCAAGGGCTTTTGCGCGCTCGAGTTTTTCATCGCTTCCTGATGTGACCCACACCCGTGCGCCGTGCATCTTCGCAATGCGCATCGCAGCCTGCGCCACTCCGCCGCCGATTCCCCAGATCAGCACGTCGTCGTTCGCCGAAACTTTTGCGCGCGTCACCAGCATTCGCCACGCTGTGAGATTTGCGAGAGTTGCAGCCGCCGCTGTCTCAAACGAAATGTCTTCCGGTATGCTGCGGACATTTTCCGCGGGCACCACCACATAGTCCGCGAACGTGCCCGGCGCATGCTCACCAAGCAGCCGGAATTTCACACAAAGGGACTGCTCGCCTGCTCTGCAGTATTCACAAGTGCGATCACTGAGACCCGGATTGATAGCGACGCGAGTGCCTTCGGCGACTGTCGTCACTCCGTCACCGACTTTGTCGATGACACCAGCCCCATCGGCACCCATTACCCAGGGCGGCTGGATGTTGATTCCAGGAAGACCGCCGAGCGTAAACACATCGAGATGATTCAGCGCTGCAGCATGCAGCCTGACGCGAACGGTGCCTGCGGACGGTTCAGGAACGGAAACGTCAGTGCGGTACTCGAGCTTTTCGGTACCGCCGTGTGCTGATATGGTGAGTGCTCGCAACGAAAACCCTGCGGGTTATATTGAGAATCCTTCGTCCCCGAGAGGGACGAAGGCAGAAATTACCGGCTGATTTCTCATTTTGCTTCGAGTGTAATGATATCCATCAAAGTGCCTCCGCTGGGTGAGTCTATCGTCGAGGCGACCGTATCGCGCTGGCTCAAGAAGAACGGCGAGGCAGTAGCTAGCGGTGACACGCTCGTCGAGCTGGAGACGGACAAGATCACGGTGGAAGTTCCGGCGCCGCGCGCAGGCGTGATGGCTTCGATCACTGCGCAGGAAGGTGATGTCGTAAAAGTCGATCAGGTTCTGGGTGAGCTCGATGAAACTGCCGTCGCTGCGGCTGCACCGAGTGCGCCGGCTCCGGCGGCGACTGCACCTGCACCTGCATCAGAGCCTGCGCCTGTGACAGCTGCACCTGCTGCAGCACCGAGTCCCGCGCCTGCTGCACCTTCGAGCGCTGAAGTAAAGTCTTCACCCGCCGCGCGAAGACTTGCCGCGGATGCAGGGATTCCCATCGGCGATGTCACAGGAACCGGTCGCGGTGGGGTTGTAAGCAAACCCGATGTGATTGAGAAAATCTCAGCGCCGCCTGCTGTGACTCCTCCAGCACGCGACGGGGCGCGTGAGACACGAGAGAAAATGTCGACGCGCCGGAAGCGGATTGCCGAGAATCTTCTTCAGAGCCAGCACGCGACGGCGCATCTCACGACGTTCAATGAAGTCGACATGACCAACGTGAACGCCATTCGTGAGAAGTGGAAGGAACGCGTTGAGAAAGAGCATGGTGTGAAGCTCACCTTCATGCCTTTCTTCGTGAAGGCCGCGTGCATGGCGCTCGAGCAGTATCCGGTTGTAAATGCGCAGATCGACGGCGACAGCATCATCTACAAGCATTACGTCAACATGGGGATCGCTGTCGCGTCCGATGCAGGTCTGGTTGTTCCGAACGTCAAGGACGCGCACGCCAGGGGAATCCTCGATGTGAGCCGCGACATCAGCGCAGTTGCCAGGCGTGCTCGCGACGGCAAGCTGACGATGGATGACTTGACGGGCGGAACGTTCACGATCACCAACGGCGGCGTTTTCGGATCGCTGGTCTCCACTCCAATCATCAACTACCCGCAGGTCGGAATTCTCGGGCTCCACAAGACACAGGACCGGCCGGTTGCTGTCGATGGAAAGATCGAGATCCGCCCAATGATGTACATCGCACTGTCATATGACCATCGGATCGTCGACGGCCAGCAGGCCGTGCTGTTCCTTGTTCGAATCAAGGAGCTTGTCGAAGATCCGGCCGCAATGCTGATCAGCTGATGAAGAACGCCGATGTCGTAGTGATCGGCGGCGGCCCGGGAGGTTACGTCGCCGCAATTCGCGCCGCGCAGCTTGGTCTCAATACTGTCTGCGTGGAGATGGACAAGACGCTGGGCGGAACGTGCGTGAACGTCGGATGCATTCCGTCCAAGGCTCTGCTCACTTCTTCAGAGCATTACGAGTGGGCGCGACTGCACGCTGCCGAGCATGGTGTGAAGATCGACGGAGTTTCGGCTGATTTGCAGACGATGATGAAAAGGAAGGACACTGTCGTCGGACAGAACACGAAAGGAATCGAATTCCTTTTCAAAAAGAACAAGATCGAGTGGGCGAAGGGCCGTGGAACTTTAAAGGCGGAAAATGTCGTCGAAGTCGAAGGCGGTGAGACGTATCAGGCGAAGAACGTCATCATCGCGACAGGCTCGGTTCCGATCGAGCTCCCGTTTCTCAAGTTCGACGAAGAGCGGGTGTTGTCGAACGTCGGCGCATTGAAAATTCCTGAAGTACCGAAGCATCTCGTAGTCATTGGCGGCGGAGTAATCGGGCTGGAGCTTGGATCAGTGTGGCGCAGGCTTGGCGCAAAGGTCACTGTCGTAGAGCTCTTCCCGACGATTCTCCCCGGCAATGATGAGGAAATCATCAAGGAAGCGGACAAGATCTTCCGCAAGCAGGGACTCGAGATTCGCGTCGGAACGAAAGTCGTTGGAGCAAGCCGGGTCGATGGCATTGTGAAGATCGAGATCGAAAAAGACGGAACGAAAGACAGTCTTCAGGCCGATTACGTTCTTGTTTCAGTTGGAAGGAAACCTTCGCTCACCGGTATCGATGCGGCAACTTTGGGTCTCGCGATGGGAAAACGCGGAGAGATTGTCGTCGACGCCGAAATGCGAACGAATCTTCCAAACGTTTTCGCCATCGGAGATGCTGTTGGAGGAAAGCTTCTCGCACACAAAGCTGAAGAAGAGGGAGTGATTGCCGCCGAGGTAATTGCGGGGCATCATGCCCATATGGATTACAAGTCCATGCCGTCGGTGGTTTACACCTGGCCGGAGATCGCGACGGTTGGACTGGCGGAGCATGAAGTCAAAGCGTCGGGGCGCGAATACAAAGTTGGGAAGTTTCCGTTCTCTGCCAACGGCCGCGCAAGAACCATGGCCGAGACAAGCGGGTTCGTGAAGTTCATCGCGGATGCGAAGACCGATGAGCTGCTTGGATGTCACATCATCGGCGCCAACGCATCGGACCTGATTCAGGAAGTGGTTCTGGCATTCGAGTATCGCGGATCGTCGGAGGACATCGGGATAACTGTCCACTCCCACCCGACGCTTTCGGAGTCCGTGAAAGAAGCCGCCCTGGGCGTGCTGGGGCGGTCACTACATATATAGGTAGTGCCACCCAGCCATCGGTGCTTGCTCCCGCTCTGAAGCGACTCGAAGTCCGCGCGGCGCGTGATGCAGACCTCGCCGCCGCTCTGGCTTTGCTCGAGTGGGAGCTTCCCAAGAATCCATGGATGGATCGGACGGGCGAGCTTCTCAAGGCAGCCGTCGAGAAACCCAAAGGCGAATACCAGGCATGCGTGGCCGTCCGCGATGCCGAGCTCGTTGGATTCGGGGTTTACGGAATTCTTGCCGGGGCCCTGGGCACCGGAATGATCTACGGAATTCTCGTTGCGCCGCGGTCACGTCGCGCCGGCATCGGGTTGCGGATGCTCGAGTACGTGGTCGCAGACCTCGCTTCGCGAAGGATGCGAGTGATATTCGCCGAGTATCCCGCTGATCCCTACCTGGTGCGATATCGCGCACTTCTTTTGTCTCACGGATTCTTTGAGGAAACCCGCATCGACGATTATTACCGCGATGGGATTGCTCAGATAATTTCTCGACTCGACCTTTAAGAGTTCTTCTACTGATGCCGCATCGATTATTTGATCCAGAGATAACGACATGCTTCTCGACCCAGTTTCTCCAAGTAGTCCGCCCGAGCTAACCGACGAAGAAGCCGCCGCCCCGAAATCCCTTCCAAAGGGCGACGAGCTGAAGGACAAGATCGAAAAACAGCTGACGAAGCTCGGAGAATTGCAGAACGTTTTCTTCGCCGATGCGCGTCATTCCATGCTGATCATACTCCAGGGGAGAGATGCCTCCGGCAAAGACGGAGTACTGAGAACCGTGATCGGCGCATGCAATCCGTCAGGCGTGCGAGTCAATTCCTTCAAGGCTCCAACACCGATCGAGCTCGCACACGATTACCTGTGGCGCGTGCATCAGGTCATGCCCGAAAAGGGCCACATGGGAATCTTCAACCGCTCGCACTACGAAGACGTGCTTGTTGTCCGTGTTCACGAGCTGGTGCCGAAGAACGTTTGGTCCCAGCGTTACGAGCAGATCAACAATTTCGAAAAGATGCTGAGCGAGAACGGCACAGTCATCCTCAAGTTCTTTCTTCATGTCTCTCACGAGGAGCAGAAGGAAAGACTTCGTGAGCGCGTCGAAGACAAGGCCAAGAACTGGAAGTTCAACGCCGGCGATCTGGATGAGCGAAAACTCTGGGACCAGTTTACCGACGCTTACCGCGATGCACTGGCTAAGTGCAGCACCGAATGGGCTCCTTGGTACGTCGTTCCGGCAGACAGCAACAAAGCCAGGAACTATCTGATCGCCAAGCGGATTGTTAAGACGCTCGAAGACCTTAACCTCGAGTATCCGAAGCCCAGGACCGACCTCGGCGAATACCTCAAGATGCTTTCTTAACGAATTCTGCGAGTGAAGCGTCTACCGAAAGAACAACCGCTTCCTCACATGAGATTCTCCAAACGCAATCTCGTCCTTACGTCTGCCGCTCTGATTGCCATCCCTGCAATGGCTCAGGCGCCCCTCGACCATCGCGAGCTGGCCGCTGACCAGCAGATAATTCACGCGCTGAACAGGCTGACGTTTGGAGCGCGTCCGGGTGACGTTCAGAAAGTGCGCTCGACGGGGCTCGATAAATGGGTCGATCTGCAGCTTCATCCGGAGCGAATCGATGATTCCTCACTGCAGAAATTTCTCGATCTCTACAGCGTGATGAAGCAGGACCAGAACAACCTGCTTCGCGAGTTCAATCAAGGGCAGCGTGAGCGCCGGCTCGCGAAAAGAGAAGCCGGTGATTCAGGCATGCGTCAGGCTCGGAGGATGGATCCCGATCTTCAGCAGATAGCTCAGAATCGGCGCCGGATGATGGGCGAGCTGCAGTCATCACGCGTTGCGCATGCGGTTGCAGGCAACCGGCAGCTCGAGGAAGTGATGACCGATTTCTGGCTGAATCACTTCAACGTCTTCGCACAGAAAGGAGCACCAGAGCCCTATTATCTCGCTGAATACGAGCGCGACGTGATTCGCCCGCATTCCCTCGGAAAATTCCGCGATCTTCTCGAGAGCGTTGCAAAAAGCCCGGCGATGCTCTTCTATCTGGACAATGCACGCAGCATGGCGGACACCACACGTCCCCGCCTTGCCAGTATCAACAGGAATCCACGACGACTGCTCCGCGCCGATCCGGACATGCGCCAGCGGCTGAACCAGCTTCGCAACGGCGGTCTCAACGAGAACTACGGGCGCGAGCTGCTGGAGCTGCACACGCTCGGCGTCGACGGTGGGTACTCGCAGCAGGATGTAATCAACGTCGCACGTGCATTGACCGGCTGGACTATCCGTCCTCCAGCAGCTGGCGGCGGATTCATCTTTCGTCCCGAGATGCACGATGCCGGAGAAAAGATCGTTCTCGGGCACAAGCTGAAAGCGAACCGCGGAATCGAAGATGGCGAGGACGTACTCGACATCGTGTCGCGTCATCCTTCCACAGCGAAGTACATCGCGGCCAAGCTTGCGCGAAGATTCATTTCAGACAATCCGCCGCAGGCTGTTGTCGATCGCGCAGCACAGGTCTTCATGAAAAGCGACGGCGACATTCGCGAGGTCGTTCGCGCGATCATTACGTCGAATGAGTTCTACTCACGGCAGGCGTTTCGCTCGAAAGTGAAATCGCCGTTCGAAGTAGTCGTGAGTGCAATGCGCGCAATGAACGCTGCGCCCGACAGCACACCACGCACCGCCCAGATGATTGCGTATCTCGGTCAGCCCATCTATGGCCACCAGGCGCCGAATGGCTGGCCCGAAACTGGAGACGCCTGGATGAACACCGGAGCAATTCTGAACCGCATCAATTTCGGAATGGCTGCTGCTGCGAATCGTATTCCCGGCGCAAACGTTCGCTCAATTCCCGGTATCGACAGCCTCGGTACAGCTTCACGACAGAAACAAGTGGATGCAGTCGTGTCCGTACTGCTCGGAGGGTCTGTATCACCAGATACGCGAGCTGTGCTGATGTCAGGTGAGAATCCGCTGCTCGCTAACGCGAAACCCGCCGAAGACACGACGACTCAAACGATGGACGCAGGTGATCCTGGCGACATGCAGCTTCGACCGAGAGCAAATCCATTCGGCCGGCAGAACGGTGCACCACTTCAGCTCACTGGAGTTGCTCAGGTCGTCGGACTTGCACTCGGCTCTCCGGAATTTCAGAGACGATAAGATGCAACGCAGAGCTTTCGTAAAATCTGGCGCGCTCGCGCTGGTAACCATGGGCCTGAGCCCGAGCTTCCTGCGTCGAACCGCGTTCGGCGCTCAGCTCACGCAGGCGCCGAAAGGCAAGACACTCATCTGCCTCTTTCAGCGCGGCGCGGCTGACGCACTGAACATCGTGGTGCCGCACGGCGACCAGTCGTACTACGGCTTGCGTCCGTCGATTGCGATTCCTCGCCCCGCTGGATTGTCGCGAACAGTGACACGTGATGCAGCGATCGATCTCGACGGGTTTTTCGGGCTTCATCCATCACTTGCTCCATTCAAGCCGCTTTACGATCGCGGATTGCTTGCACCTGTACACGCGGTCGGAAGCCCGAGCACAACACGTTCGCATTTTGATGCACAGGATTACATGGAAACCGGAACGCCTGACATCAAGGGCACTGCAGACGGATGGCTGAACCGCTATCTCGCTGTTCAGGGAACCTGCGACGAGTGCCATGCAAGCCCGTTCCGCGCAGTGTCGCTTACTCAGCAGACTCCGCGAATCATGGAAGGCGCAAGTGAAGTAGTTGCGATGAACAGTCTCAGTGAGTTCACTGTTCGCGCGTCAGGCTCGCAGGCCGAGCGACTCGAGGCGTTGTATCGCACCGGCTCTGCTGATCTCATTCACGGCGCAGGGACCGAGATGTTCGAAGCGGTGAAGATGCTCAAGGCCGCGAATCCGCAGAAATACGCGCCACGCAATGGTGCTGAGTATCCGAGAAGTCAGTTCGGGCAGCGTCTGCTTCAGATTGCACAGCTCATCAAGGCTGACGTCGGACTCGAGATCGCGTTCGCAGATGTTGGCGGGTGGGACACTCACGTCAACCAGGGGGCGACGACGGGACAGCTCGCAGCACGCCTCGACGATTTCGCGCAATCCATCGCGGCACTCGTCACCGACCTCGGCGACAGAATGGACGACGTTCTCATTCTCACGATGTCAGAGTTCGGCCGCATGGCAAAAGAAAATGGAAATCGCGGAACTGATCATGGTCATGCCGGCGCGCTGTTCGTGATTGGCGGTGATGTAAAAGGTGGAAAGGTTCACGGAAAGTGGCCTGGCCTTGCCGCCGAGCAGCTGTACGAAGGACGCGATCTCGCGTTGACGACAGACTTCCGCTCGGTGTTCTCGGAAGTGACAGCGCGGCACCTCGGCGCGACAAAGCTCGAGACGATATTCCCTGGATTTGCCGTAAAGCAGGATTGGCTGGGGCTGGTGTAGCAGTCTCGGGGCATGCTGTGTTACGCCGCCCCGGCTGCTGCACTAGAATCGGAAGATTCGCCCTAAAGCTCTGCCCAGCTTTCTTCCGAGGTCGTCTGCACGTTTTTCGATCTCACGGCCGGGATCCTGGTCCGACGTCCAGATCGGTTCATCATAGTCGGGGCCGTGCTCCATGCATTCAGTGCGCGGGCCTGTACCCGGCTTGAAGTACTCGAGCTTGCGCGCAGGACACCATTCGTTGGCGATCCATCCGGTTGTTGGATCGATCATCACTGCTTCGTCGACTCCGGGTGGCGGCTCCCAGGCACCTGTTGTGACAATGTCCTTCCATCCCTGCGTGTAGAACTCAGCCCATGCCGGCGCAGCGAGTCTTCCGCCTGATGCGTCGTAGCTGATCGAGTGCGGGTCGTCGTATCCGAACCAGACGGCTGCGACGATGTTGGGTGTGTATCCAACGAACCACACGTCAGTGCCGTTGTTAGTGGTTCCTGTTTTTCCAGCGATCATCCCGCGCGCACCCCAGTCGCGAATGGGTCGGCCTGTTCCGTAATCGACGACTGCACGCAGCATCGATGTCATCTCGTATGCGTCGCGAGGGTCGATCACTCTCTCGAGCGGAGCTGATTCGCCGCTGTAGAGAACTTCACCGTCGAGTGTGTCGATTCTCCGCACCAGGCGAGGGCGTACTCTGAATCCGCCATTTGCAAATGGCGCATACGCGCGCACGAGCTCGATCGGAGTCACATCGAGAGCACCCAAAGCGAGTGCGGGATAGTTGGGAATCTCACTCTGAATTCCCATTCGATGCGCGTTCTCGATAATCGGTCTCAGTCCAACGAGCTGACTTACGCGCACAGCCGCCGCATTGGAAGATCGCATCAATGCACGGCGGAACGTGATGAGCCCCGCGTAATCATCATTGTAGTTGGCAGGTGTCCAAACGTCATTGCCCTG
Source organism: Gemmatimonadaceae bacterium (assembly GCA_035646915.1). Lineage (GTDB taxonomy): Bacteria > Gemmatimonadota > Gemmatimonadetes > Gemmatimonadales > Gemmatimonadaceae > UBA4720. Next base: position 2,463 of record DASROK010000231.1, on the reverse strand, counting down.
CACTACTTCAACCGGTTCATCACGCACGTCGGATGCGGGAGAGTATCCAGCCTGCAATGCAGAGATGTAGACGAACGGCTTGAAAGCTGATCCAGGCTGACGTTTTGCCTGGAGCGCGCGGTTGTAGTTGCCGCGCTCGTACTTTCTTCCGCCTGTCAGTGCGCGAATGTCCCCGTTTCGCGGATCGAGCGCGATCATCGCGCCCTGAATCGTGTGCCGCTTTCCGTTCCAGAGTCCGTACGATTCCGCCTGAATTGCGGCAGCTCGACGTGCAACAGCGCGATCGGCTGCACGCTGAGCGGTGATGTCGAGTGTGGTTATTACTGTGAGATCGCGTCTGTCTCTGTCTTCACGATCGCCAAAGATCGAGTCCACGAACGCTCTCACCGCATCGAGTGCATAAGAGTCCTGGCTCGTATCCGGCCGCCATTCCTGGCTCGCGATGCGGAGGGGCGTGGCGGTGAGTCCGGGGAGTCGGTCAGCTGAGACATATCCTGCTTCCACCATGAGCCCGAGTACCAGATTGCGTCGCGCTGTTGCGCGTGCGGGGTTGCGTCGGGGTGTGTAGTAGGACGGTGCCTTCGGCAGTGCAGCGAGCATCGCCGCCTCCGGAAGCGTGATCTTCGTCACGCTCTTTCCAAAGAGGTCACGGCTTGCGGCTTCCACTCCGTAAACGCCATTGCCCATGTAGATCGCGTTCAGATAGAGCTGAAGGATCTGATCCTTGGTCAGATTTTTTTCCATCAGTCGGGCAACGCGCAGCTCGATCAGCTTCTGACGCAGCGAGCGATTCGGATATTTCTTCACCACGAAACTGTTCTGGGCAGCCTGCATGGTGATCGTGCTGAATCCTTGCCGAACGCCGGCCGATGCAACGTTCTTCAGTGCGGCTCGGACAAAGCCGCGCCAGTCTATTCCGTGATGCTTGTAGAAGCGCCTGTCTTCAGTCGCAATGAATGCCTGGCGCACGTGGACAGGAACCTGGGAGATCGGGACATTGACGCGGCGCACAATCTCGAGCCGGCCCATGAGCTTGCCGGTGCGGTCATAAATTCGGCCGCCTTCGTCCGGCTGATAGGTCTGGATTTGCCGCGGAGATGGGCATTCATCGAAGCCGCATGTGAAAAGCCACGTATTCAGCGCAATAACGGCTAGAATACTTATTGCGAGCGTGGACCATATCGTCAGCTCGCGATGCCTTTCCTCACCCCACCAGCGTTTTATCCTTTCAATGTTCAATCGCATCTCAGTCGCAATCCTGTTCGCGCTCGGTTCCTACGCCTGCTCGGCGAAAGGTGACAGCGCTACTGACACCTCCTCCGCCCGCACTGGCGACACCGCGGCAGTTGGTAATACACCGCCGGCGTCGAGTAGCACCACTACACCAACAGCCGCTTCCGTCACTACGGCTCAGGACTCGGCAAGGATTCCAAACGAGCTCGGCCGGATTCCTGTCGTCGAGTATCACCTCATCGACAGCGCTGATGGACGGTACGCTCGCGAGCGCAGTCATTTTGCCCGCGACCTTCAGTTCATCTACGACAAGGGCTACCGGCCTGTATCCATTTCGCAGCTTCTGGACCGTAAGATCGACCTGCCTCGCGGACTGTCGCCGGTGGTATTCGTTTTCGACGATGCCAGCCCGAGCCAGTTCAAGTACATCGAGAAGAACGGTCAACTGGAGATCGACCCATCGAGTGGAATCGGGATCTGGATGAACTTCAGGAAAACCCATCCCGACTGGGCGAACAACGCGGTGTTCTGCATGCTGTCAGGCGCAGCAGCGGGCCGGTCTTTCTTCGGCGACAAGGGAATCGAAGGTCAGAAGAGCGAGTGGCGCTTCAAAAAGGTTCAGTGGCTTCATGAGCAGGGATTCGAGCTTTGCAATCACACGCTCTGGCACGCGCAGCTCAACAAATATTCTGATGCCGTGGTGCAGGAACAGATTGCCCGTGGTCAGATGGCAATCGATTCAGCGCTCCCGGGCTACAAAGTCCGAACATTTGCGCTGCCGCTCGGCGTATGGCCGAAAAACCGTGCGCTCGCGAAATCGGGGTCGTGGACTGATCCGAAAACAAAGAAGGTCGTGAGATACGACAACGAAGCGATCCTCGAGGTTTCAGGCGGTCCAACGGAGAGTCCGTACGATCCAAAGTTCAATCCACTGTCGATCAAGCGAATCGAAGTCGTAGGGACTCAGATGGAAAACACTTTGAATGCGCTCGACAAGAATGGAACTCGTTACGTCTCGGATGGGGATCCAAATACAGTTGCAAAGAAAACCCAGTGAGTGGAGAGCAATGAGCTCCCAGAACCGAGTACTGAGAGACTCAGTTCGAACTCAGCACTGAGTGCTGAGTTTCTGGAAACTCATTGCTCTCCACTCACTGGGTCTTCGAGTTCATTCCAACGGTCCACTGCGCGCCGCAGGTGGGGAATGACTATCGACCCTCCGACAACAAG
>DASROK010000230.1:0-7568 GCA_035646915.1 Gemmatimonadaceae bacterium | reverse complement strand
CGGTTCACACTGATCTCACTCTCGATGATCCTGGTGCCTCTTCTCGAGGCTCAGCAGGCTGACAGCGCAGTTTCGGCCGAAGCGGGAATTCAGGACAACAGCTTCCTCGTGGAAGAAGCATACAATCAGGAAGCCGGAGTTGTGCAGCACATTTCGACCTTTCAGTTTCGGCGTGGATCGAGCGACTTCGCTTTCGCATTTACACAGGAGTGGCCATTCAGAACAATACGCCACCAGCTGAGCTACGACATTCCGATAACCCGCACCGCATCCCGCGCGGGGCTCGGTGACATCAGCCTCAACTATCGATACCAGCTTCTGGGAAACGGCTCAGCACGGTTCGCTCTTGCACCGCGATTGTCAATGATTCTTCCAACCGGTGACTGGAAGAACAGTCGGGGAAATGGCGGAACAGGTGCGGAAGTGAATCTTCCAGCCAGCTACGTGATTTCCCGAGCACTGGTAACGCATTTCAATCTCGGCGCCGCTGGAACACCGTCGGCCCGGAACACTCTCGGAGATCGCGCCGGAATATTCGAGGTGAGCGCAGCGCAAAGCACAATCGTCACGATGAGCTCGCGATTTCAGCCGATGCTCGAAGTCGTATACACGCAGGGCTCTGAAGTCGCTGCCCGGGATGAGACTCGAACAACGGAAAGCTTTGTCATTGCACCGGGCGCGCGCGCTGCATTCAACTTCAAATCGGGTCTGCAGATCGTCCCCGGATTTTCAGTCCCGGTCGGAGTGGGCCCCAGCAGGGGCGAACGCGGATTTTTTCTTTACCTGAGCTTCGAGCATCCGTTCAAGCGGCTGCGCTGACCCCGTCAGACTTGCTCACCGGTTCGAGCAGCACGCCATCGCTGATTCGAACACCATGCCCGCCACCTTCGAGAGTCTCGGATCCGTGGTACGCGTGCTCGCCATGCTCGCTCAAGTCAACACCACTCAGCTCATCTGCAACTCTTACGCGAACTGCCGACACTGCGGAGATCGCCTTCATTATGAGCAGTGTCGCCGGCGCGACATAAGCAATCGTACATACGACAGCGAGACCCTGTACAAGGAACGTGCGTGAGTTTCCGAAGATCAATCCATCCGCACCCGCTGGATTCACAGCCTTGCTGGCGAAAACTCCGGTAAGAAGCGCTCCGACAATGCCGGCAATTCCGTGACACGCGAACACGTCGAGCGCGTCATCGATTTTAGTCTTGCTGCGCAGCTGAATGGCCACAAAGCTCGCACATGCAGCCAGAGCGCCAATCGCGATTGCCGATATCGGGCTGACATATCCCGCCGCAGGAGTTATTGCGACGAGCCCGACAACTGCGCCCGTTGCTCCACCAACCGCAGTGGCTTGTCGCGATCTCCACATGTCGAGCATCAGCCATACAACCAGTGCGGTGGCTGCAGCAGTGTGTGTAGTGATTACCGCAGTCGCTGCGATTCCATCTGCAGCGAGTGCCGACCCTCCATTGAAGCCAAACCATCCGACCCATAGAAGACCGGCACCAACGAGGGTGAACGGCACGTTATGCGGGAGCAGCGGAGTGCGCCCGACGTCACGCCGCCTGCCAAGCAGCAATGCCGCGACAAGCGCCGCTGTTCCCGCCGAGATATGAACCACCGTCCCGCCGGCAAAATCCAGCGCGCCGAGTTTGTGCAGCCATCCGTCGCTTGCCCAGACCCAGTGAGCAAGCGGATCGTACACGAGCGTCGACCACAGAATAGTGAACGCGATGTACGCCGAAAAGCGGATGCGCTCGACTGCTGCGCCCGATATGAGCGCTACCGCCAGCCCTGCGAACAGTGATTGAAATGCAATGAACGCAAAATGAGGAATCGTTGCCGAGTATGGCCCGGCTTGAGAAGTGACTGCGTTCAACCCTGCCCAATCGAGACCACCGGTGAATCCGCCTTTCGAAAATGCGATCGAGTAGCCGAATAGAACCCACTGCACCGTGACTATCGCGACCGCGACAAAGCTCATCATGAATGTGTTGAGCGTGGCCCGCGCGCGAACAAGTCCGCCATAGAAAAGTGCGAGTCCCGGCAGCATGAGCAGAACGAGTGCTGTCGAGACCAGAACCCATGCGGTATCGCCGGCTGAGATCGCCGTTCTCATTCGTCGGATCCCACAGCTGCCAACGCATTGGTGCGGGCCTGCACAAACTCCGCGGTAACTGGAGTCAGCGCTTCGACATCTTCTTCGCCACTTCTGATTCGAATGACGCGGTCGAGAGGCTGAACAAAAATCTTGCCGTCGCCTATGTCACCGGTGCGTGCGCTGGAGAGAATTGCCTGAATCGTCGGCTCGACGAACGGCTCGGACACTGCCATTTCAATTCGGACCTTGTCGTGGAACTCGAGGAGAACAGCGGAGCCGCGGTACTGCTCGATGACTTCGTGCTCACCGCCGTGTCCGCTGACGCGTGACAGGGTCATGCCCGTGACACCGACGCGAAAGAGCGCCTCCTTGACTGCCTGAAGGCGCTCCGGTCTGACTACAGTGACGATGTACTTCATGGTCGCCCAGCCTATGTGAACCAGGCGCCCCTGTCAAGCAGATTTTGCAAAATCTGCACGATTTCTGTTACAATCTGCTCTTTCTAATACCTAATACCGGAAGTTCTGGTTCATATTCGTGCTGGAATTGCAGTGGCTGTTACTTTTTCGACTTTTCCTTCTTTTCTGCCTCTTCCCTGGACTTCTTCGACTTCTCGAAGATGTACCCGCCATCATCGAGCTTTCTCAGCTGCATCTCCATGCGCGGGAGCTCCATCTGCTCCCATCTCATTCGGGGTACCCTCATCTGCTCCATTCGCAGCTTCGGGAATTCTCTCAGCTGCATGCGCATGCCATCCATCATTCCAGGCATGAGACGCATCGCGCCGCCGGGCATTCCGTCGAAATAGCCGAAAGACCCTGCTTCCCGGAAATCGGACGCCCGACCAATAGTGACCGCCACGTCGCGGACGCGACCGCCCGACCACACGCGGAGATTCGCGACATTCCCCGGAGTCAGCTTGCCGACTTCTCGAGTGAGGCGGCGTCGCGGGAGATCCGCCGCGTATCCGTCTTCAGCATCAGCGGCATTTACTCGGAGATCGATACCATTGATCGAAACGATGCGATCGCCTTCGATGACTCCCGCTTTTTCCGCAGGCCCCTTGGGCGTAACGCGCGAGACGAAGACACCGATCGTGTCGCGCAGCGTTCCAGTTGGGCTGAGCTCAACTCCAATGACGGGTCGCTTCATGAGGGAGGAGTCGAGATCCGTCCGGCGAAAAACGCACTCGGTCCGGCCATCCCTTGTGATGCAGCCATCCTTCTCTGTTGGCGCGAGCTTCGGAGCGGTCTCCTTTTTCGGTGTTTTCTGCGCTTCCAGCGCAGGAGCAAGACCGAGCGTTAGCGCTCCGGTCAGTACCGAAATGATCAAACGCATTTTTGTTCTCCAGTTCGCAGAGGTTCGTATGCGTATGACAACGTTTGTCGCGGAAATGGTTGCCAACTGGAATGCTGAATACTGAATTCTGACCAACAGCAGCGCATTTAGTCAGAATTCAGCATTCAGCATTCCTGTTGTCAGCATTCAGAATTCAGCATTCCGGTTCATATTTCACCAATGGCCACAGCCACTTCCCCCTCCCCGCCTGACCTTCACACCTTCGAGCATCACTGGCAGGACGAAGCCGACGCGGCATACCTCTACCGCATTCTCGCCGACGCGGAGTCCGATCCCAGAAAAAAAGACATCTACTCACGGCTCGCTGCCGTCGAGGACAGACATGTCGTTGTGTGGGGAGACCTGCTCGCCGAACATGGCCATTCGCCGAAACAATTCCGTCCCAGCGCGCGCGCAAAACTGCTTGCATCACTCGGCAAAATTTTCGGGCCGGGGTTCCTGCTTCCAATGCTGCTTCAGGAAGAGGGTCGTGAAGTAAAAGCCTACCTCGACATGCACCGAGCGACTCCAGCCGGAGCTCCGGGCGGCGGAGAAGCGCTCACACTTGCAAAAGAATCCGCCGAGCACGCGACAACGCTCGCCGGGATTGCCGGTAAACAAGGCGAACCGTGGCATCGCACCGAATCCGGCGGGTTCCTTCGAAACGTCGTGTACGGCTTCAACGATGGACTCACCGCCAACTTCGGCCTTGTTGCCGGAGTGATCGGCGCTGCCGCCGCACAGCAGCACGAGGCGGTCGTGATAGCCGGCGTTGCCGGCCTTATCGCGGACGCATTGTCGATGGGATCGAGCGGATACCTCGCGGCGAAAAGCGAGCGCGAAGTTTACGACTACGAGATTGCAATGGAGCGCGACGAGATCGCGCTGATGCCCGAGATCGAGCGTGATGAGCTGGCACTCATTTATGAAGCAAAAGGAATGGATCCCCAGGCGGCACACGCGCTCGCTACACAGGTAATGGCAGATCCCCAGCGCATGCTCGAGGAGCAGGTGCAGGAAGAGCTCAAGATCGGTGAGCAGACTATCTCGCCACTGCGCGAGGGATGGGTCACCGGTCTCGCAACTGCGTTCGGCGCAATCATTCCTGTGTTCCCCTTCTTCATTGCTCAGGGACGCAATGCGATTGTCATGTCGTTCGCGTTCTCGATGCTGTCACACTTTCTGGTAGGCGCAGCGCGTTCGGTCTTCACTGGGCGCAGTGTTTTCAGATCCGGCCTCGATATGTTCGTGGTCGGACTCGGCGTAGCGATCGTCGGCTACTACGTCGGCGGATGGGTGGGCACAATCTTCTAACGTCGGCGTTTTCCCCTACGGCCTTTAAGTAGTTTCGCTGACACCAACTCACGCAGATGTTGAGCACGATTCGGAAACTGTGGTTTCAGATTCCGAACTTTCAACCCGTGAGACATGACTGGGAAAAGCTGGGCAGAACCGTGGCGCATCAAGGTTGTCGAACCCTTGCGCATGACAACGCGCGCTGAGCGCGAAGCTGCCATCGAACGCGCTGCCTACAACACGTTTCTCCTCGACGCCGACGACGTTTATATAGATCTCCTCACCGATTCCGGCACGAGCGCCATGTCCGACCGTCAATGGGCCGGCATCATGGTGGGCGACGAGGCATACGCCGGGTCTCGAAGCTTTACGACACTGCAGAACGCCGTGCGGCAACATTATGGATTCGAGCATGTGATTCCCACGCATCAGGGACGCGGCGCTGAACACATCCTCTCCCGGCTGCTCATTTCTTCGGGCGATCACATTCCCGGCAACATGTACTTCACCACCACGCGCGTACATCAGGAGCTCGCCGGCGGGACTTTCCATGATGTGATCATCGATGAAGCGCACGACCCGGAATCAGATCATCCCTTCAAGGGAGATGTCGATCTGAAAAAACTTCAGGCGCTGATCGACGAAGTGGGAGCCAGCCGCATTCCCTATGTCGCGATTGCCGCAACGGTAAACATGGCAGGGGGGCAGCCCATAAGCCTGGCCAACATGCGACAGCTTCGCGATCTGACCCGGCCGCTTGGAATTCGAATCGTTCTGGATGCTGCGCGAGCTGTCGAGAACGCGTGGTTCATTCAACAGCGTGAAGCAGGCCAGAGCCGGCGCCTTGTAGCCGACATTCTTCGCGACATGTGCAGCCTGGCGGACGGCATGACGATGTCAGCGAAGAAAGACAGCCTCGTCAACATCGGTGGCTGGCTGGCAGTCCGCGATGACGATCTGGCGGAGCGTGCGCGCAACATGGTTGTCCTGTACGAGGGCCTGCACACTTATGGAGGCCTCGCCGGCCGTGATATGGAGGCGATGGCGATCGGCATCGAGGAATCGCTCCAGGAGGATCACATCAGGAGCCGCATCGGGCAGGTCATTTACCTCGGCGAACAGCTGATCGAAGCAGGAATTCCAGTTGTGAAGCCAATCGGCGGTCATGCCGTATTCATCGACGCCGCTCACATGCTGCCTCACGTTCCGCGAGCAGAGTTTCCCGCCCAGGCACTGGCAGCAGCGTTATATCTGGAAAGTGGGATTCGCTCGATGGAACGAGGCGCGGTTTCGGCAGGACGTGATGCCGCGGGCAACAACATTTACCCGGCACTGGAGCTGATACGCCTCACGATTCCGCGTCGAGTCTATACACAGGCGCACATGGATGTCGTGGCGGACGCGGTCACTGCTGTGCACTCGAACAGGGAGAAGATCTCCGGTCTCAGGATGATCTACGAGCCTGAGTATCTCCGCTTCTTTCAGGCGCGATTCGAGCCGGTTGGACGCACTGGCAGATCCCTGCGCGTGACTGGCGCCGCCAGCCTTTCACTCGTGAGCTCATGACGGCGGCAAAGTTTCACACGATCATCGAGCCGTTCCGCATCAAGACTGTAGAGCCGATAAGACAGACGACTGAAGCGGAACGGCGCGCCGCCCTCGAGGCAGCGCACAACAACGTGTTCCTTCTCAAGGCGGGAGACGTGCTCATCGATCTCCTGACAGATTCGGGAACAGGGGCGATGTCAGTGTTTCAGTGGGCCGGCATGATGAAAGGCGATGAGTCATACGCTGGCGCAAGATCGTTCGACGCGTTCGAGAAATCGGTCAAGGAAATCACAGGCTTTTCGCATGTCATCCCGACGCATCAGGGACGGGCGGCAGAGCACATTCTCTTTCACACACTCGTCAAGCCGGGCGACATCGTCCCGAACAACACGCACTTCGATACCACCCGCGCCAATGTCGAAGACATGGGCGGAATTCCTCTCGACCTGCCTGCCATCGAAAGCAGAAGCGCCGAATCGATGCATCCGTTCAAGGGTAACATGGACGTCGAAAAGCTCGAGCAGGTTCTGGAGAAGGAAGGTGAGCGCGTTCCGCTCGTAATGCTTACAGTGACGAACAATTCCGAAGGCGGCCAGCCGGTCAGCCTCGCGAACGTTCGAGAGGGAAGCGCGATCTGCAGGCGTTACGGGGTTCCTCTTTTCATCGATGCATGCCGGTTCGCGGAAAATGCATGGCTCATCAAGACACGCGAGCCTTCACTTTCAGGCCGCACCGCGCGCTCGATTGCCCAGGAGATGTTCAGTCTTGCCGATGGCTGCACTATGAGCGCGAAGAAAGATGGAATGTCGAACATCGGTGGCTTCCTTGCGATGAACGACAGCACGATTGCAAATCAGTGCCGCGCTCGTCTGGTTCTCACGGAAGGTTTTCCGACTTATGGCGGCCTGGCAGGTTACGACCTGGAAGCTATTGCCGTCGGACTCAATGAAGCCCTCGACGAAGATTACCTCCGGTATCGCATTCGTTCGATAGAGTATTTAGCCGAACGCCTCGTTGCATGCGGCGTCCCGCTCGTAATGCCTGCCGGCGGTCACGCACTTTACCTCGATGCGAAGCGAATGCTCCCGCACATTCCGCAGAATGAGTTTCCGGCGTGGGCGCTCTCGCTCGTGCTCTATCTGGAAGGTGGAATTCGAGCGGCGGAGATAGGATCGGTGATGTTTGGCCGGCGACCCGATGGAAGCGAACAGCCTGCCGAGATGGAGCTTGTCCGCCTCGCTTTTCCGAGGAGGATGTACACGCAAAGCCACGTGGATTATGT
>DASROK010000229.1:0-4444 GCA_035646915.1 Gemmatimonadaceae bacterium | reverse complement strand
CACGATTCTATAGCTGACACCGTACTCCGAATGACACCGGGTGCGGACCAGCAGGCTCTTCACGCTGCGCTTGGTCAATCGATCGCCGAGCGTTCCAGGTTTGAGCCGAACGATGCGAGAGTTGCAATTCGCCATCTTTCTTCGGGCGGAAGGCAGGACATGGCCGAGCACGTATTTGGTCGCGCAGTTACCATCGCGCGCTCCGCGGGTGATCGACGCACGAATCTCCAGCTCGCGCATGCATTGCTCGATGAGACTTCGCAGCCGGAGGCAGCCTCGCGGCTTGTGTCATCGCTTCCCTTTAAGCAGCGTATACGGCGATCGACATTGATTGCGGTCGCTTCGTTTGTTGCGATTGGTCTTCTGGTAGCCGCAATCGTATTACGCGCGTAGCCTGTCAGCTCCTTTTCGTTGTTCTTGCCCGCCGAAGTGTCAGCTGAAAAGACTTAGCTTTGAATCCGCTGACGCGGTCATTGTCGCGCAGCAGCAAAAACTCCCGTCATGGTTATCCGGGACGATCCTGAGACGACTGACATTGTTGCGGTGCCCGACAGTGATCTTCCGTTCAACGTTCCGGTGTTGAAATAGTCAGGAGTGTCAAAGCTGAAATTCACCGTGCTTCCGGACACTGTTCCACTTACCACCGTGCCTTCCAGCGAAGTCGATGGTTCATACGAGAATCCGCCGTCGCCATAGCAGGACATTCGACCGCCGGAATACGTGCCAGAGAAGCTTGCTCCTGTCTGAGTCAGTGACAGCGTCGCCCCAAGCACATTACAGCTGAGCCCATGGCCGTCTACCATGTTGGTGGCGCTGTAGGTCCACAGCCCGGAGACATTTTTTTCGGCTGGCCCTGATACGTCGCCGCTGCACGCTAGCACCGATAACGCAGCGGCGACTTTGATCAGGCTAATGAATCTTTTTGTCATGTTCTGATGCCCTAGTCGAATTCTTGCGCACGGGGTTTGTTGCTCCCTTATGACGAGTGTGTATGTTGCTGCGTAAAACAGATGTTATGGAAAGGACTCATTTGGTTACGCCCTGAATTCACGAAAGTCTTTTATGTGATCGACATCACTTTCCTGCCGAATTTCGGAGCCCCCAATGCGATTCACGCTGCGTGTCATTTCTGCTTTGTTAGTCTCGTCATTCATTCTGCCCCAGCTATCCTCCGCTCAGACAACTCCTGCCGGAACGCGTGATGCGAACGGCAGGATCCTCACTAAGGTCGTCGTCACCATGAATGAGCCTGGTGCATTCGGTCGACCTGCAACGAACCTTGCATTTCTCCTCGTCGGCGAAGATGGAGATCGTGTCTCGATCAAGACGAATGATGCAGGCGTTGCAAGCACCTGGATCTCACCGGGCGAATACCGCCTCGTCACTCCCGATCCTCTGACGTGGGAAGGCTTGAGCTATACGTGGGACCGCATGGTATATGTCACCTCGAAATCCGCTGTCATTCAGCTGACGCAGAACGAAGCGCGATCAATCGCTGAGGCATCATTCGAAAAAACCAAGCCCGTTCGCACCAGCGAGCCTGCGGTTCTGTCATCGACTCCAACTATGTGGAAGGCTTCATCACCCACACAGGATCTGCGAAAGACTGCACCGAAACCGGTCGCTGCCGAAGAACCCAGGCAGACACAGATGAGCGAGGCTGCGCCGATCAGGCGCTCGAGTGAACGAACACGTCAGGGAATGTGGTTCAACATCGGATCCGGCTATGGTGCGATTACATGCGCAGCGTGCACCGACGCCTACGGCGGCTTCAGCGGCGGCCTCTCGATTGGCGGCACGATTGGATCACGTGTGCGACTCGGACTCGGAACCACTTCGTGGTACAAATCCGAGGATGGAGCAACGTTGCTCACCGGGACTGTCGACGCACGCATTCGCTTCTATCCTGGAATGCAGAGCGGCTTCTTCATTACCGGCGGAATCGGAGCGGGGAGCATCGGCGCCGATCTGGCTGGATATGGCAGCGGCAGTGAGTTTGGTTTTGGATCCGTCGGCGGGCTGGGATGGGATGTGCCGATCGCAAACAGTGTGAGCTTCACGCCTTACTGGAACTTCTTCAACGTCACGACTTCCAACACCAATACCACCGTAGGACAGATTGGAATTGGATTTACTTTTCATCAGTAGCGTTCAACACCTGATCGATTAACGGCGGGCCTGAAAAGGCCCGCCGTTTTTCGTTCCCCGTCATTTTGTAACTGCCACTGTCACTGTGTTGGAGTATGTTGCACCAGCGCGGCCTTCTACAGTTACCGGAATTGAATATGACACTTTCGTCGTTTTTGCGTAGCGACCAAAAATGAAGCTGCAGGTCCCAGTGTATGACGTCGAACCGGCAGCCATCGCGGGGAATATGCAGCGGCTCCCTTCAGGACTGACGATACCGACAGCGTCAAAGCTGGTAATCGGAGTTGCCGAAGAGATCGACAGAGCCATCGTCACTGTGCTGTATTGATTGACTGGCACGCTCGAGACGTCTGATGACAGTGTTACCGTGGGAGCAGGAGGTGTGCCCACCGTCACTGACACACTGTTCGACGACGCAGTGGACTGATTCTGCAGCTGTACGGACGCAGCGTAGGTAAGCTTGCCGGCTGTCGGGAACTTCGTTTTCAGTGTGCAGGACCCTTTGTAAGTCGTAGCGCCAGCTGGTATTTCAGGAAGCGGACATGGAATTCCAGTAATACCAGCGATTGCACTCGGCGCCGCGACATCGAGCGTGAACTCGAGGTTAGCCGGAACGCCCGCAACCGCCGTAGTCGGAGTTACGCTCAGCACTGCCGTCGTCTTCGTTACTGCGTCGAACTGGAAGTGCGCCAGATGCATGCTTCCATCATTCAGCAGCAGCGCGAACTGCCTGCAGCTTCCTGCCCACGACGATTCAGTCTGCCAGCTGTAAACGTACTGCCCCACCACAGGATCGTATTTGAAGTCCGCTGTGTTCGCAGGAGCTGTGCTGGCTGGAGTGCCTGTCGCATTGCATGGCGTTGTAAGAATGCCGTACGTCGGCCATCCGCCAGCGATCACGTCGAGTCCCTGATTGCCCGCAAGTGAGAACTTGATCTTGATTATCGATCCAGCCGTCGCAGTGTTGACCGCAGGAGCATTCGCAATCGGCGCAGCAAAGCCCGTGAATTGATAGAACACGTTGAAACCCTGACTCATCGACCCATCCAGATAGAGCGCGTTACCAGCCGCAATCGCCTGGACAATGCATTGGCCCACTGCACCAAACCGCACTGTCGAGCCGTCGAGTGTGCATGATCCAACTGTCGCGTAGGTCACAGGCAATCCGGTATTCGATGTCGCCGACGGAACGTAAGATCCGCCGAGTCTTGCCGGAGTCACCGGGGTAGTGGAGAACGCCACTACCTGCGGAGCCTTCGCCACACTGAAGCTCTGAGTTACATCATCCGCGTGGAGATAGTTGTTGCCGCCCGGCTGATGCGCGGCAACTGTGCACGTACCCACACCAGCGAACGTGACAAGCGAGCCGCTAATCGTGCACACTGATGGGGTCTCGGATGTGAACGTCACCGCATTTCCGGACGCGCCGCCTGTCGCGGTCACAGTGTAGCTCCCGCCATAGATTGGCGCCGCAGGACTCGACGTGAACTGGATCGTCTGCGTTCCCGGTGCCTGTATCAGCTCCACGTGCGCCAGGTTGCACGCCGACGAATACATGATGCGATCGCCTGAAGCCGACGCACCAAATCCGTAGCCATTACACCCTTCGGTCGAGAGCGGCACTGAGATAGTCGACACGAGATCGCCGGATACCTTGTCATATCCACGCACGGTCAATCCAGATGGAACGAACACGAGTGAGTTCGACACTGCGATTGCCGGAGCAGATTCGAGTCCTCCCGTCACCGCGAACGATCGCACGATCACATTGTCACTCAGGCGATGCAGCTCGGCCACATGTGCAGGCACGTTCATTACCCAGAATCCAGTACCGTCAGGATCTACCGCAGGTTGTGATTGATCTGCGCCGAGTGCGGCGACGTATGGAGTGAGCACCTGCTGCGTTCCGGCTGCGTAATTCATCGAGTGAAGCTGCCCGGCCCACGTGCGGCTCGTCAGCGCTTCCGATGCCGGAACGAAATGCAAGCCGCGAATATCCACCTGGAAGGTTTTCGTCTCTCTCAGAACGCCATCAGATGAGTAGCGTGTCACGCACTGGGCAAGACTGTTGTGACCTTCACCGACGAAGTAGTCAGTGCCGTCGAATGCAATGCCGGTAATCGCGTGTCCGCACCGAGACAGCATATTGAACGGCGACGATATCTCGAACGTCTGCACCACGCGTGTGGCAGCGTCGTATCCGGCAGCACCTGCCTGATCTGCAGCAATCGAACATGCGCCGAGTGTCGCAAGTTGTACTTGTGAGCCGGAGACCGTGCACGTCGATGGTGTGAGT
>DASROK010000228.1:0-9941 GCA_035646915.1 Gemmatimonadaceae bacterium | reverse complement strand
GTGTCTTCGCGGCGAATCACCGTACCGGCAGGAGCCGATACGGTGATTCGCCGCGAAGACACCGACGACGGCCGCAGCATTGTTTCCATTCTCCAGGATCGCGACGTCAGGAAGAACATTCGGCGAAAGGGCGAAGATTTTCATGCCGGCGACAGTTTGTTCGAGGCGGGCGAAGAGCTCACAGTTGCGCACGTCGGTGCGCTGGCATCGGCTGGAATCAAGTCAGTTGCGGTTCACCGCAAACCGAAGGTCGCCCTCATCAGCTCCGGAGATGAGCTCGTAGAGCTCGACGATTTCGATCAATCGCTTGCTGGCCGGAAGATCGTGTCGTCCAACTCCGTCACACTTTCAGCTCTCGTTCGCGAGTGTGGGGGCGAACCTGTCGATCTGGGGATTGCCCTTGACGACCGCGATTCGCTTCGCAGGAAACTGGAACAGGCGCGCGACGTGGATCTCATTCTCACGTCAGCCGGACTTTCGGTTGGTGATCATGATCATGTTCGCGACGTTATCGGCGACATCGGCGGCTCGATCGACTTCTGGAAGGTCAGAATGCGTCCCGGAGCTCCGCTTGCTTTCGGCGAGATACATGGAATCCCCTGGATTGGCATGTCAGGGAACCCGGTGTCTGCGATCGTGACGTTTGAAGTATTCGTGCGCGCGGCAATTCGTCGAATGCTCGGTCACCAGCGCTTGTTTGCTCCCACAATTGCTGTCAGAATCGGTAACGCAATGAAGCTGGGGGCACCGCTGATGCATTTCCTCCGGATCGTGGTGTCGAAGAACGAAAACGGCGAGAATGTCGCGAATCTTGCAGGATCGCAAAGCTCCTCAGTGCTCACTTCACTGGCACGCGCGAATGCATTGTTGATTCTTCCGGGTGACAAGCTGGAGATCGAGGAGGGCGAAGTCCACCGTGCGCTGCCAATTGGCAGCAGACTCTTCACAACCGACCGATTGGTGCTCACATGACACAGGTACTCGCTGAGCTTCAAGATCTGGAAGGTGCCGAGCTGACGGATGCTCTCGAGCAGCGCTTCACAACTGAAGTCGCGACAGTTGAAACGCCGATGCGCACATTCTCTATTCTTCGCCCGCGCAATTCAGATGACCTGATCCGCGAAGAAGATTTTGTGAAGGACGAGCGTCTTCCCTACTGGGCTGACATCTGGCCGTCGTCCACCATTCTCGCACAACACCTTCTCTCGCTTGGACACGCCGGGCGAATCCGCGGAAGAGGGCTCGAGCTTGGCTGCGGTGTTGGACTGGTAACGATCGCAGCGATGATCGCCGGTTACGACATGCTCGCGAGCGATTACTACACCGATGCTCTCGCCTTCACGCGAGCCAATGCATGGCGCGAGCTGGGCCGCGAGCCAAAGACGCAGATGATCGACTGGCGAAAGTTCCCGCGAAACGCACGCGGGTTCGATCTCATTCTGGCGTCGGACGTTCTTTACGAGAAAGAATACGCGGAGATTCTTCCGAAGATATTCAAGCGCGCGCTGGCGCCCGGCGGGATGGTGATCCTCGCTGATCCGGGGCGCATCGGAGTTCCCGAATTCATCGACGAGTGCAGATACACCGGGCTGGAGATTCGCTCGAAGGTCACGCATGCATTTGCGGCAGGCGAGATACGACAGCAGATCGATTTGTACGAAGTCGCTGATCGAGCGAGCTGATCAGCGTTCTACTATCGCGCCGCCATTTTCCTTGTAACCGGCCTGGACCAGTCTTTCCAGGCTGCCCACCTCGATCTTGAGAATCGGGAACGTCAGCTTCCAGTCATCGACGATCCATGCTCCGGAAGGAAGCCTGCGAAAATGAACGTTGCCACCCGGCTTGTATCTCTCGACCTCACCCACGTTCACGAAACGAAAAACAATCTCCCGCAGCTCGGCTGATTCCTGATCGAGCCAGATCACTCCAGCGACCTCTCCGACTTTTTGTTCAGGTGAGGGCTCGAAGCTGACACCAACCTGGCCTGCTCGCTTCTTGTCGCGAACAATGCGGAAGCAATGAGTGTCGGCGAATTCACGTGAAAGAAGAACCTTCTCATCGGGCGCGAAATATTCAAATCCAACAGTGAGATTGCCGCGGACAAATCCTCTCGCTGCGAGCGCTGCCGGATCCAAAGAACCGAACGGGCGAACGTCAGTCACCTTTCGTACACTCGTGTCTAGTGACATGAGGTTCCCTCTCTGCCCAACTTCTTTCCTGTAGCTCCTTATCCATCCGAGATCGCTGAAGTCGGTTCGGGTCAGCTGCGCACCAAGCAGAGCTTTCGAGATTTCCTCCCAGAGCTGTCCGATCGCGCGCTGGTCAACCTCCGTATGCTTGCACTGGGACCCGGCAGTGACAACAACCGTGGCGAGAGAAACCTGCGCACCGTACACAGCGACTTTGAGCTCGCCGTCGTACGGGACGGAAATCGGAGAAGAGGTGAACGGCTCGTATCCAATGCGTCTGACCCGCACGGTGTAGCGTCCCGGCGGAGCTGTGAGAATCCTGAGCCCTGAATCGTCGGTCAATCTTTCAACTGCGATCCTTCCATCCGGAGCAAGCAAGGCCACGAGCGCACCAGGAACGGGAGCGCCATTGGTGTCCACTGCGCGAACTCTTACACTGCCGGTCTGATCCTGGGCGTGCAGGCAGGATGGCGCTGTCAAAGCGCCGATGAGGATGACGATCCAGTGCCGAATCCTCAAATTGAACCTCGCAGTTCCGAGACTACATGAGGCGATACTTCGGCCCGCTCTCGCCTTCACGAGGCGTCCAGCGCGGACCGATCACGTCAGTTGCCTTGCAGTCGATACAATTCGCCTGGTTTATCACAAGCTTTCCATCCACGACTTCGTACACTCCCGCCGGGCACATGTGCACGTACATCTCCGCAGCCTCAGGTGGAATGTCTGATCCCACTACAAGATGCGACGGAATGGTATCGCGAGTTGCATTACCCGACTTGAAATTCGAGTCGAGCTTGCTGAACGTCAACTTTCCATCCGGCACGAAGGGCTCCTCCGCGGTCACATCCTTCGGAGCTTCGGCATCGGATTCGGAATGAATCTGACCACCGGGAAACGCACCTTTTGTCAGCGTCATCAATGAAGCCTTGATCCCGCCCATGTAAAGTCCGCCTTTCTGGAAGGCCAGCCGCATGTTGCGGCGCTCTTTCAAATCGGATGTGATGTAACTCGAGTTCACGAGTGCATCGTAGCGCGCCATGGTGTTGTCGCACACATCGTCGTTCTTGAGCGCATCGAAGATTGCGCGCGCCGCGAAAATTCCAGACTGCATCGCATAATGAACTCCTTTCAGCGATGCAACTTCGACGAAGCCTGCAGCATCACCGGCGATTATCACTCCGTTTCCATATCGCTTCTTGGGAAGCGCATAGTATCCGCCTTCGGGAATGGTCTTCGCTCCCCACTCCACCATTTCTCCGCCTTCCAGATACTCCCTGAACAACGGAGAGGTCTTGAGCTTCTGAAGCAGCTGATGGACATCGAGCGTTGTCTGTCTGTAATCCATTCCAACGACAATGCCGACTGCAACGAGGTTGGGCTCGAGCGGATACATGAAGCTTCCACCAAACGCATCATTCGGCAGAGGCCAGCCGAGCGTGTGAATGATGGCGTCGAGCGGCTTTTTCGTTTCCCAGATTTCCTTTACGCCCAGCGCGAATATCTGCGGATTGTCGCCCTTGATTCCGGCATCTTGCATCCACGCCTGCGCGAGTGATCCGCGCGTTCCTTCGGAAAGAACTGTCACACGCGCAGAAATATCCGTGGGTGGGGTGTATCCGCTTCCGTGACTGCCATCGCGCATCACGCCGGTTGGCGTGGTGCGGACTCCGATGACTTTGTCCTCTTCCATCACGAGCGACGCGACGGGGAATCCGGTGAAGATATTGATTCCCATTCCTTCAGCCTTTTCGCCGAGCCAGCGGACTATTTCCGATAACGAGGCGATGTAATTCCCGTGGTTCTGCATGGTTGGTGGCGCAGGAATCCGCTGCGCGCGTCCGCCGCCCATCATGAAGTAGACTCGCTCGCCGGTTACAGGCGCACGAAATGGAAAATCGGCGATCTGCATCTCAGGAAAGAGCTCCTGGAATGCACGCGGATTTACTACGGCTCCTGATAGCGAGTGCTCGCCCAGGCCTGACGCCTTCTCCAGAACGGCGATCTGTGTCTCGCCGAGTGTGCCGCCTGATTCCGTGTCCTGCGTGATGAGACGCGCGAGCTCGATGGCGCCCGCCAGTCCAGCGGGTCCGCCGCCAACGAACACAACGTCCATCGGCACCGCTTCAGCATCGAGTGGCTCGCGTACAATCAGCTCGGCTGGAAGCTGCGGCCGAAATTCCGATGGAACCACTTTCAGGCGGCGGCTCATCTCAATGACCCTTGCGCGCTTCCTTCACCGCTTCGGTCAACACCGGAACAACCTCGAACACGTCGCCGACAATTCCGTAGTCGGCAATCTTGAAAATTGGTGCTTCCTTGTCCTTGTTGATCGCGACAATTGTCTTCGATGTTTTCATTCCTGCGAGATGCTGCACCGCGCCCGAAATTCCGATCGCGACGTACAGCTGCGGACTCACAAGCCGTCCCGTCTGCCCGATCTGATCCGCATGCGGCCTCCATCCATCATCGGTCACTGCGCGAGTTGCACCAACCGCGGCATTTCCGAATGCGTCGGCGAGATCTTCGACGAGCTTGAAATTTTCCTTTGCCTTCAGCCCGCGTCCGCCGGCGATGACTACCGGTGCGTCAGCCAGATCGAGTTTGCCTGATGAGCCCGCAACGATCTCTTTCACCGTCACTCTCGATGCGGATGGATCACCGGCCGGCTGAACATTCTCGACGCGGCCGGCTTTTGGGTTCTCGGCAGCTCGATAAGTGCCCGGCCGCACTGACACAACAGCAGGTGTGCCGGAAATGGAAACAGTCGCGATGACTTTGCCGATGTTCATCGGATGTCTGACAGTCAGTGTATCTCCAGTGAGCTCGACACCGGTTGCGTCCTGAACAATTCCGGCGCCGAGCTTGCCGGCAACGCGCGGAGCGAGGTCGCGGCCCTCGGCAGAAGTCGCAAAGATCGCCGCACGATATCCGCCCGACTTGATTCGCTCGGCTGCAAGTGCCGACAGGGCTTCGGGATTGTATTTCCCGAACGCATCGTGCTCAGCGACAAGGACGACATCGGCGCCGTATTTTCCGAGCTGCTCCGCCTTGGCTGCAATTCCAGGTGCGCCGGCCAGAAGGACATGCACTTCACCACCGGTCGCATCAGCTATGCGGCGGGCGCAGGTGACTGCTTCGAGTGCAACCTTGCGAAGCTCTCCGTTTCGCGATTCTGCGAATGCAAGAATGTTCGCCATCAGAGAATTTTCGCCTCGGTATGAAGAAGTTTCACGAGCTCTGGCACCGCAGCAGCACCTTCACCAATGATGCGGCCGGCGGTTCGCTCAGGTGGCATCTCGAGCTTTTCGATTTTCACTTTTGCTTCGCCAAGCTGCGCGGGCTTCGATTCCAGCGGTTTTTTCTTGGCAGCCATGATTCCCTTGAGCGAAGGATATCGTGCAGTGTTCAATCCTTCGTCGACAGTGAGTACTACGGGAAGCGTGAACTCGACGATTTCCTGCGCGCCTTCGATCTCACGTTTGGCGGTTCCCTTTCCGTCGGCGATCTCGAGTCTCGATATCGCGGAGACTGACGGCAGGCCGAGCAGCTCTGCTACAATCGTCCCGGTCGCTCCGTTTGAAGAATCCGGTGAAAGCTTTCCGAACATGATCAGGTCGTATCCACCGTCCTTGAGCTCTGCGGCAATGGCACTCGCGATAGCGAACGAATCGAAGGGAATCCGGTCGGCCTGAAGATGAATTCCGCGATCGGCACCCATGCTCAGTGCTTTGCGGATTGTTTCCTGGACATTGTTCGGACCGAGAGAAAGCACAGCGACTTCTCCCTGCCCGGCTTTTTCCTTGAGCTGCAACGCGGCTTCAACGGCCCACGCATCGAAATCATTGAGGTCGAATTTGACTCCGGCCTCGGCGATTGAGGTTCCATCCTCACCGACTTTGAATCGCACGTCCATGTCGGGAACGCGCTTTACGCACACGGCGATCTTCACCCGTGTTTCTCCCATGTGAAAGATTTCACTAAAAATACAGGAAGCGGGCCATCGATTGGAGCGGTTGGCCGGAATAGCATCTGCCGTGGAAAGCTGGATGCTCGACTACATGGGCGGAACGCGCTAGCACCACGCCGGTTGCCCTTCACCGTGGCACTGCCACCGTTCGCAGTGTGAACATCCGTGCGTCGCTATCTGGCACAGCCACTGCACTCCTCTGGTCCAATGCGATTTCTTCTTGCCCTGGTGATGCTGGCGGTGGAGCCACCCACCGCTGTGCAGATGCAGAACGTCGACTTCTATATCGACCGCAACATTCCGCTGAGGATTCATCGTCTGAGCGGGACGATGCGGAGCAAGGACGGCGGCGCCGTCAACTTCGACGATAAGCGGTCATTCATCATCAGCATCGCGTCCGCCGACGTTGGATTGACGGGTCCCGATCTGAGCTTGCTCCTCAACAAGTACGTCTTCGGATACAAAGGCTCGCCGCTCAGCAACCTGCGCATCAGCATCTCGGGAAACGAAATCATTCAGAAGGGCACAATTCACAAAGTCGCCGCGCTTCCCTTCGAGATCCACGCTGCTCTTTCGGTCACGCCCGACGGCAGGATCATGATGCACCCGACACGCACGGAGATAATCGGCCTGCACGTCGACAAGCTGATGAAAGGACTCGGCCTTCCTCTTGAAAAAATCATCAACCTGAGCAAGGCAAAGGGCGCCACCGTAAAAGGCAACGACATCTACCTGAATCCCACTGCGATTCTTCCCCCGCCAGAGATCGAAGGCCGCGTTACGGGCGTTCGCATTCAGGCGAACGAAATCGTGATGACCTTCGGATCAGGACTCGCGACGCAGCTTCGCCCTGTACCTGATCCGGCGGCCACCAACTACATGTATTACAACGGCGGCACTCTTCGATTCGGAAAGCTGATGCAGATCGGGGCCGACATGCTGATTACCGAGCTCGATCCGCAGGATCCGTTCAGGTTCGATCTCGATCGTTACAAGCCGCAGCTTGTTGCGGGTTACTCGCGCACGCTCGAATCAGGCGGACTCGAAGTGTGGATGCGCGACATCGACAAGCTCGGCAGCGCAAAGCTTCAGGTCTCGTCACAACGACTTCATTGAAGCAGTGTCAAAGCTTTTTGCCGATCGCCTGAAGTCGTCCTTTCGCTTCCGTGTTGGTAGAGTCCCGGCGAATCGCTTCGCGGAATGACGCTTCCGCTGCAGCAGTATCACCCTTCATGAGCTGGATATTCCCCTTGAATACAGACATTCCCGAAGAATTCGGATACAGCGTCTCGTTGTAGCTCAGAATCTTCAGCGCTTCGTCAGGCTTCCCTGCTCTGGCTGTACGGAACGCCGCGGTGTTCAGCGAAGACTCACTGAAGTCGTATGAATCACGTCCGTAGTATTTCGCGCGCAGAACCTTGTACGCCGATATCGCTGAATCAGCACTCACGGCAACCGCCGCTTCCTGAACCAGCGTTGCGAGCGGGAGGGGTCGGCTCACACCGCGATGACAAGTCATGCACGTCGCAGATAATGCCGGCTGCTTCTTCTCGGGAATCGTGTCGAGGCGCGCGTTGATCTCCGCGAGCATTCGCATCATCTGCCGCGCAACGAGCTTGTTCCGCTTTTGATCGCTGGCAAAATCGAATTCGCCCAGCGACTGCCCTTCGCTTCCAACATGACAGAATGTACACCGTACGCCGAGCGCGCCGGCGAAACCGCGCATCGTCCCTACAACGTCAGCAACCGGAGTGTTTTTCGGAAACACCTTCACGTTGATCAGAGAATCGGGCGGAAACTTTCCCTGAACTTGAGCGGAAGCGGTCGAGGCGATGCAAAGCAATACACTGACAACGATCCGTCGCATACAGCATCCTCCAGGCAGGTGTTCGACGCGAAGCTACATCACTGTGAGAATTCTTTCAATTTGTCTGACAATTTTTGACCGTTACGCCGGCGCATAGCGATGCGAGAGGTTTGCAATGAGAGCCGACGGATCGAGGGACTTTCCGGTGGTACGCTCGATGAGCTGCGTAGCGCGATAACGCTTCCCATGACAGTGAATTTTCTCCCTGAGCCACTCGCGAAGCGGAGAGAACTCACCGGCCGCAAACTTCTCCTCCAGCGGACCGATCTCGCGGTCAGCCGTTGCGAAAAGCTGCGCCGCGTAAACGTTGCCGAGCGTGTACGTCGGGAAGTAACCGATCAGTCCCTCGGACCAGTGAATATCCTGAAGCGAGCCGAGACGATCGTTCGCGGGAGTCAATCCAAGATACTTCCGATACAGCTCAGCCCATGCTCCGGGAAGATCAGCAGCTCGAAGGTCACCGTCGAGTAATGCACGCTCGAGCTCGAACCTGATGATGACGTGCAGGTTGTACGTCACCTCGTCTGCCTCGACGCGGATGAGCCCGGGCCTGACAACATTCATCTCACGTCGAAACGCGTCGACGGACACGTTCATCAGGGGCTCCCTGAAGGCACTCTGCAGCTGCGGGTAAAAGTGGCGCCAGAAACCCTCGCTCCGTCCGACAAGATTCTCCCACATTCTCGACTGCGACTCATGAATTCCCAGCGAGACAGCTTCTCCCATCGGCGTTCCATAGTGCGCAGGATCAAGTCCCTGTTCGTAAAGCGCATGCCCCATCTCGTGCAGCACCGCGAGAAATCCGCTCGAGAAATTATCGGTGTGATATCGGAGGGCAATGCGCACATCACCAGGGCCGAGAAATGTGCAGAATGGATGCGGGCCAAGATCGAAGCGACCCCCTTCGATGTCGAATCCGAGCTTCACGGCAACGCCTTCGGAGAACTTGCGCTGGCGATCGAGAGGAAACTCCCCCGCGCTCGCTTCACTTTTCGACTCGGAACTGCTGTCGCGAAGCGAATCCACGAGCGGAACAAGCTGCGCCCGCAAGCCGGTAAAAAGGTCTGTCAGCTGCGCAGTAGTCATGCCCGGCTCGTACTCATCGAGCAGAGCATCATATCGAGCACTGGTGTAGCCGTATGCATCAGCCTTCTCGCGCGCCAGCTCGAATGTTTTCTCGAGCCACGGTGCGAAGCTCGCGAAATCATCATGATCGCGCGCCTCGGACCACGCCTGCGATGACATCGCGGAAACGCGAGCGAGCTCTTCGACCAGGCGGCGCGGAAGTTTTGTCTCCCGGTCGTAATCACGGCGGCGCTCGCGAACGTTTACCGCTTCGACGCTTTCGGGATCAGCGACAAGCGACGAACCTTCCACTGTTCCCAGCAGATCCCCCAATCGCGGATCCGTCGCACGGTCATGCGCCAGCCCCGCGATGAGCGCCATCTGCTCGCCGCGATGCTGCACACCAGCGCGCGGCATGCAGATCTCCGCATCCCATTGCAGCAGCTGATGACATGAGGCGAGCAGCGTCGTCTCGCGCGATATCCGGACCAGCTCTTCGTACGATTTTTCGGGCGTCAATCGAAAATCCTCCTGTGTCGGCCTCAAATCTATCGCTTGACGAAATGAGCAGCGTGTCGAAGAGTTCAGCCCATGAACGCAGACGATCAGACCCACCTCCCGCCGCTCCCCTGCTTTCCGTGTCCATACAACGCGTCCTGCTGCGCGTTCGGTACGACTTTGTCAGATGAGGAAGCAGAAGCCGTCGAGCTGAATCACGGCGCAGGCCTCGTGTATCAAACTCGATGGGGAGAATGGAGAACCCGCGTCAGGAACAGACGCTGCGCGCTTTTTCAGAATGGTGGATGCGCGATTCACGACAAACCCTACTATCCCACAACCTGTCGCGGATTCC
>DASROK010000227.1:0-3317 GCA_035646915.1 Gemmatimonadaceae bacterium | reverse complement strand
GCGGTACCGGGTACCGGTAGCTTTAGCTGACAGCTGTCAGCTGAAGCACCAGGTACCCGGTACCGCTTTTCTGGTTTTGTCCTATCGAGCGGCTTCTCCCTCGAGGTACGTGTATCCTTCGAGTCCAGCGAGATAATCCGCGATGAAAGTATTGGCTTCCTGTCGCGTAATTCCCGTTGCAGCGGCAACCTTGCGACGGAACGTCGCCATCAGATCCGATGCCCTGAACTGAACGTAGGCGAGCACCTCGGTGACAGTGTCACCGTGGACGAGCTCGGCAACTTCGTATCCGCTGTCTGACAACCTGATGTGCACCGCGTTCGTGTCGCCGAAAAGATTGTGCAGGTCGCCAAGAATTTCCTGGTATGCGCCGGTGAGAAAGATTCCCAGAACGTACTGCTCACCGTCGACGAACTTGTGAAGCGGAAGGCTCGGCTTGGCTGAGCGCGAGCCAATGAACTGCTCGATCTTGCCGTCGGAATCACACGTAACATCCTGAATGGTCCCGCGCCGGGTCGGCTCCTCGTCGAGCCGGTGAATCGGCATCACCGGAAAGAGCTGGTCGATCGCCCAGCTATCCGGTAACGACTGGAAGAGGGAGAAGTTGCAGAAATAACGGTCGGTGAGAGCAGCCTCGAGATCCTCGATGATGTCTTCGTATTCTTCCCGGTCCTTCAGCGCGAGCCGCGCAACTGCCGTGATCGTCGCAATGTAGATCTGCTCGGCTAGCGCGCGCTCGCGAAGACTGAGAACGCCGCTGTTGAACAGCTCCTGCGATCGTTCTTTCGCGAAAGTTGCGTCGTGATAAACCTCGCGCACACGGCGCCGCGAAACAGCGGCGTAATCTTCCGCCATCTCGTGAAGAAACGAGTGATCGTCCTCACCCAGCTCGGGCATGATGTTGTCCGAGCTCGACTCGACGTCTATCACGCTCAGGAGGAGCAGCGCGTGATGCGCGGTGAGTGCACGGCCCGACTCGCTGATGATGTGCGGCATCGGCAATTCGTGCTCGCGGCATGACTCGGCCAGCGTGTACACCACGTCGTTCGCGTATTCCTGCAGCGAGTAGTTCACGCTTGCCTGTGATGTCGACTGCGACCCGTCGTAATCAACGCCGAGTCCCCCGCCGACATCGACATGCGTGACGTCTACGCCCATTCCGCGCAGCTCGGCATAATATCGTGAGACTTCCTGCAATCCCGCCTTGATGTACCGGATGTCAGTGATCTGCGAGCCAAGGTGGAAGTGAATCAGCTTTATCACGTCGAGCCGATTCAGCTCCTTCAGCCGATCGACGAGCTTTACCAGCTGCGCTGTGCTCAATCCAAACTTGGATTTTTCTCCACCGCTTTTTGCCCAGCGTCCGGAGCCTTCCGAATGAAGCTTGATTCGCACTCCAGCAGTTGGATTCACTCCGAGCTCATCCGCGACCTGCAACAGGACGTCGACTTCGCTGAGCTGCTCGAGCACGATGAAGACCTTGTGGCCCAGCTTCTGTCCCATGAGTGCGAGACGCATGAACTCCTCATCCTTGTAACCGTTGCAAACGATGAGGTGATCAGTGTGCTCTGCGAGAGCCAGCACTGCCTGGAGCTCCGGCTTGCTGCCGCATTCGAGACCAACGCCTGAAGTTTTTCCAAACTCGACAATCTCTTCGACTACGTGTCGCTGCTGGTTGACCTTTATCGGAAAGACTGTCGTGTAGCCGCCGGTGTATTCGTACTCGCGGATTGCGCGCGCAAACCGCTCGGTGAGCGACTCGATGCGCGAGCGAAGGATGTCGGAAAAGCGGAGAAGCAGCGGAAGCCCGACGCCCTGCGCCTCGAGATCGTTCGCCAGCTCGAAAAGATCGAGCTCTCGAGCGGGATTGTCGGCGTCCGGGCGAACGACAACGTGTCCCTGTTCATTGATATCGAAGTAGCCGATCCCCCAGCCTTCGATGTTGTAGAGGGTGCGCGCCGATTCGATCGTCCAGATCTCATCAGCCTCGGCCTCGACGGCTGGCGGATTGCGGGTCATCGTCATTGCGAAAGTTTAATTGATCGCGCGACCGATGTTAACTGGAATGCTGAATTCTGAATTCTGACAACTGCGCACTCAGTCAGCATTCAGCATTCAGTATTCGTCTTACGGGTACAGCGTCTCCATTGTCCAACTGTCACCGCTTCGCGTGTAGAGATGGCGCTCGTGCAGCCGGCCAGGTCTCGATTTCCAGAATTCGATTCGCTCGTGACGAAGCCTGAACCCTGACCAGTGTGGCGGGCGCGGAACTTCGCGTCCTCTGAATTTTTCTTCATACTCAGCAACGCGCTCGGCGAGGTCGTTCGCGTGCTCGATCGGCTGGCTTTGTATCGATGCCCATGCACCGATCTGACTTTCTCTCGCACGCGTCGCGAAGTACGAGTCTGCCTCAGAATCCGATACCTGCGACACCGGACCCTCGGCTCGCACCTGCACCTCGAGCGTCGGCCAGTGAAAACAAATCGCCGCTATGGGGTGCGTGCGAAGCTCGCGGCCTTTTCGGCCGTCGAGATTGGTGTAGAAGACAAAGCCTCGTTCGTCCACGTCCTTCATCAAAACGATTCGGACTGAAGGAGCGCCAGTCATGCCCACAGTCGCAAGCGCCATGGCGTTGGGTTCGGGCAGCACTGCTCGGTCGACCTGCTGAGCCTGGGCGTAAAGACGGTTGAATCGGCTGAGCGGATTCTGTACCGGGTAAGGAGTGGTCATCCCGGGTCAGGACCCCGCGCTCCCAGCGGGCCTGAACACAACAGCCGTGCTGTCACGATACCACACCTTCCAGCCCGGCTCCAACAACAAACGTCTAGCCATCGGCGAATAGGAGTTGATGATGATGGTGCGGATCTGCCACTTGCTCACTTCTTTCTGCCAGCCCGGCTGCAAATCCTCGATGACCGTGTAGGATTTGATCGTCTCGTCGTTGAACTTCAGCGGGTCTACGTGAAGCCGGGCCTCAGGCCACGCATACATTATATATCCGCCCCACGCCCAATTATCAAAAACCCGTCCCTCGAGCCTCGCGTCTCTGGCCCGCTGGATGGCTGCCGTCGGGAACGCCTTCGGGCTGAAGTGGTCGGGAATGACGGATACTCCGCCTATCGCGCCGCGATTCAACCCGATCAACAGCATCAGGATGGTGACGGGAATCCCGATGATGCCAACCCGTGACGCCGGATCGAGTCTCGCGAATTCCGAGAACAAGGGGAAAGGACGCTTTGGCCTGGGCCACGCGCGGGCCGCCTGAAGCGCGATAAGCGGCCAGGCGGAAACCCCGAACAGCGCGATGTTCCGGAAAG
>DASROK010000226.1:0-3061 GCA_035646915.1 Gemmatimonadaceae bacterium | reverse complement strand
TTGCCCTTCGATACCGGCAGCCCTGCCAGTCAGCGCGTTGAGATACGCGTGAACCTGCAGCCCGCGGCGGTGTCCCTCGCGAACCGCGACCTCCAGCGGATCATACGTGGGCGTGCCCCCCAGCTTCCCGCATAGGAGTTGAGCGCACGGCTCGATCGACGAGCGATAGTACGCATCGCCCGCAGCTCGCGCCTGGAAGTAGATGATGTTGAAGTGAGCGCGCGCTGCGGTCTCCATGATGCGCGCGATCTTGGCCTCGGAATCGTAGTCGAATCTGGTGACCCACAGCGCGCGTGCTTCAGGTTTCTGCGCGTTCAGCGTAGACGCGGCCAGCATTGCTGCAACAGCTAATCTTTTCATCGTCACACTATATGACGAGTGCCGCGAAAAATCTGCATTTTTTTTTAACAGGGCTTTTTACAGCTGAACTACGGGAAAGCATTACGCCGAGAGCGCCGAGGTCACGCCGAGAACGCCGAGGAAAAGCGCAACTGATATTTGTTAACAGCGTAACTGCGTAGTTCCGTTGTCTAAAACAGAGAACGTGGTTTTCCTCGGCTTTCTCGGCGTGACCTCGGCGCTCTCGGCGTAATGCTTTCCCGTAGTTCAGCCGCGCACAAATTTGTAGACTCGCCCGTTTGCGCTGGTGAGATACAGTTCCCCGGCTGAGTCTTCGCCAAAGGAAGTGATCGAGCCCACGTTACCGAGGTTCCAGTCTTTCTGATTCGAGGCGGCGCCGTTGTCGTAGGTAAAACTCTTCACCCAGCCCGCGCAGTAGTCCGCATAGAAGTACGCGCCCGCGATCTCAGGTAGCGCTGCGCCGCGATAGACAAACCCGCCGGTGACAGAGCATTGGCCGTTCGCATGACTGTATTCGAGCACAGGGATTTCAAATCCCGATTTACTGCAGGTCGACGCGTTGTAGCAGGTCGATCCCTCTAGAACGTTCCAGCCATAATTCACTCCCGCTCGCGTGGCGGTAACGACGTTCACCTCTTCGACCGCGTCCTGGCCGACGTCTGCGACATACAGCCTCCCGGTGCTCTTATCGAAAGCGTAGCGCCACGGGTTCCTCAGTCCCATCGCCCAGATTTCCTGCCTGGCGTCCGTTCGTCCGGCGAAGGGATTTCCTGCAGGAATCGAATACGGATCTCCGCTGTCGACATTTATGCGAAGCAGCTTGCCAAGGAGCGTTGACTGGTCCTGTCCGTTGTGATCTGGATCACTGCCGCCTCCACCATCGCCAAGCCCGAGGTAGAGCATTCCATCGGGGCCGAACATCGCGAGCCCGCCGTTGTGATTCGTCCGCAGGTGCTGAATGGTGAGAAGCACTTTCACCGAAGCAGCATTCGCCAGATTCGCGTTGGAGGAAATGGTGTATCTCTCGATCCGGATCTCGCCGCCGCTGCCGGTATAGTAGACGTAGAAAAAGCCGTTCGTCCGATACTGCGGATGGAATGCGACGCTCAAGAGTCCACGTTCTCCGCCGCTGTTCACTTTCGAAACGATGTCGAGGAAGGGGGTCGCGAGTAGCTGGCCGTTCTCAACAATCCGGATTCGGCCGATCTGCTCGACGATGAAGAGCCTTGGATCGCCGGCGGGCGAAGTTACATAAACAGGATTGTTGAGCCCGCTCGCTATTTCTTCGAGCTTGAGAACGAAGTCCGGTGGAATCGGAGCCGGGTTATCAGAATCTCCGGAGCTGCAGGCAGGGAGAAGTGCGATAGCGAGGAGTATTCGGCGCATCAAGAAAACCAGAAATTCGGTACCAGGTACCAGTAGCTCCACCTAATAGCTGTAAGCTAAACTCCGGCACCCGGTACCGCCGTTCTGGTTCGTCCGGCACCCGGTACCGCCGTTCTGGTTCTTCCGGCACCTGGTACCGCGGTTCTGGTTTTATCCTCAGTCCTCGAGCGAGGGCTCGTACTCCTCAATAGCCATGTCGAGATGCGAGGTACCGCTCAGCAATCGGGCGCACGTATTCCACCGCAGGATCGCATCGTCATTCCCCGCCGGCCGAATTGACTCCGCCTTTTCATACCACTTCATTGCTTCTTTCAAAGAGTCAGTCGCCATTCCTCCCGACCCCATTCCGCCTTGCGACAAAAGCGACTGACCGCGACGCTCGGCAACTATGCCGGAGTAGTATGAGCGCTGATACTCGTCGGTAATTCGCGCGAGATATTCCTTCGCTCGCTTGATCCCTGACGCAGCGACGCCGCTTCCAAGATCGGTGAGTGCGAGAACGAGCATCACGAGAACCTGCTGGTTCTCCGGATCGATCTCGAGAATGTCGAGACAGATGCTTTCCGCCGCCCACGACTGATTGAGCAGCCGGTAACGCTCGGCCTTCTGTATCGCGCGAGGAATTGCGTCCCGGGAAATCGGCTTCAGCTCATGCATACGCCCGCCTTTACTTTGATTTTCGCCTGAACAGTCTCACCAGTCCGCGAAGCGGATCATAATGCTCGTCCACCACACGCTCCTTCAAAGGTATTATGGCGTTGTCGGTAATGGTGATCCCCTCAGGACAGACTTTCGTGCAGCACTTGGTGATGTTGCAATAGCCGATCCCATGCAGATCCTTGAGCTCCTGCGTGCGATTGACCGTGTCCAGCGGATGCATCTCGAGCGCCGCCGCGAACGTGATAAATCGCGGTCCGATGAATTCGTCGTGTTTCTTATGATCGCGCAGCACGTGACAGACGTCCTGGCACAGGTAGCACTCGATGCATTTCCGGAATTCCTGAACGCGGTCGACATCGCTCTGAGCAATGCGCCACGTTCCATCCTCAGCATCAGGCGGGCGCGGCGTGAACTTCGTGATCTTCTTCTTGACCTCGTAGTTCCAGGACACGTCGGTGACCAGATCCTTGAGGTGCGGAAACGCGCGCATCGGCTCGACGGTGATCGGCCGATCCGTCGGAAGCTGGTTCAGGCGCGTCATGCACATCAGCTTCGGCATCCCGTTCACTTCAGCGGAGCACGACCCGCATTTCCCCGCTTTGCAGTTCCATCGAACCGCGAGATCGTTCGCGCTCTCTGCCTGTATCTGGTGAAT
>DASROK010000225.1:0-2693 GCA_035646915.1 Gemmatimonadaceae bacterium | reverse complement strand
TTGGGTAACCATCTATTGGGGAAGCATCGCCGTCGGCCGCGTTCTCTTCGGCTTCGTTGTCGACCGGCTCGGAATCGACAAACTCATCCGCTTGAGCCTGCTCATCGCACTTGCCAGCACCACGCTCTTTGCCTTGAACCTGTCACCAGCGACTTCCAGTCTGGCGCTGGCGCTCGCCGGGCTCGGACTGGCATCCATCTTTCCCTGCATGATGACAAGAACTCCTCAGCGGCTCGGCAAAGCTTTGGCGGCACACGCGATCGGCTTTCAGGTAAGTGCAGCGATGCTTGGAGCGGCATCTCTCCCAAGCCTCTCGGGCTTGATTGCTCAACGCCTCGGGCTGAACTCTGTAACCACCGCGGCAGCTGTGATGGCTGCCGTGCTCTTTCTGCTGCACGAGAGTGTGCTCCTCCGAGATCGGCAACGGTCTGCGCTGAAAGTTAGATATCAGCGCGAGTAGTTCGGCTCGCAGTAGTCCTTGCAGCACGCGAGCTCAATTGGAGCCTCACCAAGAAATTTCTTCCCGGTCGCGCAGAAATTTCCCGGTGAGATTCTGCGGCGCCTCGGTCGCAAGCCACACGATCGTATCGGCACCTTCCTCAACCGATCGCGGCGCACCAGCTCCACCCATGTCGGTGCGCACCCAACCGGGACACACTGCATTGACGGCGAATTTCGGCAGCGCCGCCGCAAGTTGTGACGTCACTCCGTTGAGAGCGGTCTTGGAAATGCAATAGGCGGGCGCCCAGCCATCGGCCCCGTCGGTCAATTGTCCTCCGCCGCTGGACACGTTGATGATTCGCGGAGCGGGAGCTTTCGCGAGCAACGGCACGAATGCTTGCGCTACGCGAAGCGGCCCGAGCGTATTCGTCTCGAAGGTTTCTCGGACGAGATCGATCGTCACCGTGAGAATAGCGGAGTCACCATCAACAATGATGCCCGCGTTATTCACTAGGACATCCAGGCGATCGATAACGCTGCCAACCTGCTGCATGGCATCCGCCACGCTCGTCGAATCGCTAACATCGAGTGGGATGAAAGTGGCGCTCGCTCCGCCCTCGACCAATGTCTGTGCCGCCTTACTCCCGGCTGGGGAATTGCGCGCGGCAAGGAGCACGTGAAAGCCTTTCGCCGCGAGCTGCCGAGCGACTTCATAGCCAATGCCTTTGTTCGCTCCGGTGATCAGTGCAGTCTTCATGGAGATGCTTTGGAAAATTAAGATAGCCAGTCAGTAAGTTGGCCACACGCCAGGAGTGAGCAATTCAAGCAGGTGGCCGTCAGGATCACGGAAGTAGATGCTGATGCCGCCGGTCGGCCATTGGAATTCGCTCTCGATCGCGATTCCAAATTCTCCGAGTCGGCTCTTCCATACCGCCAGACTTTCCGCAGGAATGCAGAACCCTACGTGACTCGCTCCCGTGGTGCCGTGCGGAGGAATTCTGCCAAATGGAAGCACCGTTCCATCAGGATCGCTGCCGCGGACGAAAAGCAGCAGCACCTGCTTGCCGTCGATGTCGAAGGCGCAGAAGCGCTCGTCCGACCGCATGACCGGATATCCAAACAGCCTGCTGTAGAATTCCCTCGCACGAGCAAGATCTTGCACGCTTAGACACGTCTCGAGAATCGCGCTCGGTGGAATCATGCATTACCGAAAGCTAAACCGCGGTTCCTCTGCAACGCAGGATCTCCGCAGCCGCCGAGATGGATCACAAGCTTTGCCCGTCGGGTAAGCGATCTGTCTGCGCATTTTTCACTTCTTCTCCGTGCTCGATATCGTGGGCCGCATGCGCGCCGTCTGGATCGATGAACTCTTCCTGCGGTTGATCCATCGTCGCCTTGTTCGTGGGCTTTTTGTGGGCTGGTTCCGTTTTTGCTCGTTTTTCGCTCATAATTGTAGATCGCAGCCGAGTCTAATCTCGGGCTCTTCAATCGGGTTTGCGTTTGCCACCGAGCTCCCGCTCGCTGAAACGCCAAAGCACCCCGATTGTTACTGCAGATGGAATGGGAATCCGATTACTCTATCGGCATGATCTTCCACGTTCGATTCCTCGCGACATTGCTTGTTGCCGTGGTGCTGACATCTTTCGGTTATTCCCAGGGCGATTCCGATATGGAGTCGAAGTTCGTCGCGATGGTTAAGAATTCGACGCTGAAGGGTACGTGGGCACCTGTCATGGGCGGACAACTGGGTTCAGAGAAAAAGGACGAGGCCTATCGAATCGTTCGGGCGGAGAAGAAGGAAGGCGACAAATGGGCGATCGTTTCGCTCTTCGAATTCAACGGCCAGCAGATCGAGTATCCCATTCCAGCGACGGTGAAGTTTGCCGGCGACACGGCGGTCCTCATCCTCGACAACGTCCGCGCCGGACCCGGCAAGGCCAATTGGTCGGCGCGTGTGATGTTCCATGACGATGTTTACACCGGGCGCTGGTGGGAAACCGGCAATCGCGAGCATGGTGGAACGATCGCGGGGACGATCTCGCGTCAGGAGAATTAGTCAGACCAGACCGTTGCACCGCGCTCCGGACTTCGGACGCCTGCCGTGACCAGGATCAAAACTCGTGCTGGGGATTACCTTCTCTCGCGCGGGTTGCCGTTGGCGATGATGGTGACAGTGGTCTGCCCTGTAGAGATATTCCCGTGGCGAGAGGTTATTGGGCCTCTGTTTTGAAAATGCGTTGAGCGAAGTTGAA
>DASROK010000224.1:0-2079 GCA_035646915.1 Gemmatimonadaceae bacterium | reverse complement strand
GTGCTGCTCTGCGCGGCACTAGTCCCCGAACAGTTCGTCCCAGCCTGGAGGTAAGTTGGATTTCTTGCTCATACGAATTCGTGGTGCTAGTTACCGTTTTTCTTCCAGCGGAAAGAATCCGATCGGCGGCTTCTCTGTAGCGTCGGTCGGCTCGCGCGGCACGATGGTGTAACCGATGACGGAGCTCCCACGTTCGCCGTGATGACACCAAATCCATCGCACGTCCTCGTCCGTGCCTAGCTCAATCGAAAGCGGTTCCCCGCTCACCGGTCGAGCACTGGTGGGCGCCATGAGTGTGCGCTTCACGTCTTGCTTGTTACCCACGACGCTTGTCCTTCACCCGTGTGATTGCTGCGCATTGTCCGACTCTTGCTCAGACCGCCGTTGGCCGCGGACTCAGCCGCTCTACTCAAGATCACAAATTGTGGTCTTACATGCAAGGTACTGACCTGCCGAGAAACGTCATCTCTTCTAGTCTTCCGGTATGACGAAGCCGATTGCACGAGTCTGCGGCGCATTCGTGAGCTGGCGAATGGTTTTCATGATGTCAACGATCATGGTGTCATGCGAGCCGACGAGCCGCTCCAACTGGGTCAGTTTCTGCGCGAGTTCCTTGTTCGAGGCCAGCATAGCGCGGACTTGAACGAACGCTCGCACCACATACACGCTCATCTCCACTGCGCGCGGGCTGTTGAGAATCATCGCCGCCATGATGGCGCCGTGTTCTGTGAACGCGTGGGGCAGGTACTTGCGGTGCTGGCCGCGACGGCCCCTCTTTAAGGTCGCAGATTGCGACCTTAAAGATTCTGCTTCGCTGTCAGATAGTTGGAATGCGAAATCAGCCGGGAAGCGCGCCAGGTTACGCTTGACCTGTTCGTTGAAGCGCTTCGTAGTAACGCCGTACATGGCGGCCAGGTCGCAGTCGAGCAGTACCCGCTGTTCGCGGAACACCATGATCGATTGCGAGATGCGTTCGGTCGAAACGAAGTCCGTGTCCTTGCTCGTGGTCATTCCATGACTCCTCTACTGATGTTTCTACGTGCTCCCCCGTTTCCGGGGGAGGGTGGGTGGTGACTCTCAGCGCCAGTACGCCACTGCCGAATCCTCGACTCTCATGCCCGACTTGAACACGAGCTCCTCGATCATCGGCCTGGTCCGCACTGAGCCCAAGTCCTCCACACTCTTGTTGATGAGCATCGCCGCCGCGTGTGCCGCCTGCGCGTAGTCGACTGCATCGTCACCTTCCGCGTACAGCAGCACTTCGTACAAGCATGTGAGCACGCCATGCGCCTGCAGCAGCTGCGCGCGCTGTGCCTCGATGGCTCACTCGATGCGAGTGATAGCTGGGCGTTTGGAGACTTTGCGATCACCTGCGGGTGATGCGGACGTTTCCGCGGAAACGTGGGAATTGCGGTTCAGTGGGACCTTCGACGTATCATCCTTGCCAGCCTTATAGGAACGAGTTCGGAGCAGCTCAAGGCGCTTCGTCATTTCCGCTGCAGCAGCTGATCCACCCGATCCCTGTACGACCTGCTCAGCTTGATCTCCTGCCCATCATCCAAGGTCAGGAAATACTCCCCATTCGTATGCGGCCTGAGTCTCCGCACCCTCAGAATATTCACAATCGTCGACCGATGCACTCTCTGAAAAATCTTCGGATCCAGTATCGCTTCCAGCGACTTCATCGTCTCCCTCAGCACATACGTCCTTCCATCCGCATGCACGCACATGTAATCCCCCGCAGCATCAATCCAATCGATGCGCGACACATCCAGTCTCACCGTCCCATTGTCATCCCGGATCGGCAGCACGCCCGGATACTCCGGCCCGACAGCGTCGGCGAGCTGCCTCTGAATCTCTTCCCCATCTAGCGACCCAGTTCCCTTCGTCGCCGCGATCAACTGCATCAACTTATCGCGCTGAGCGATCGCGGCCTTCTGCCTCCAAAAACTCCGCACTCTCTCCAACGCCTGCGTAAATCGCGTGTCGTTGATCGGCTTCAGCAAGTAATCCAGCGCCTGCGCCTCGAACGCATCCAGCGCGAACCGATCGTACGCCGTCACGAACACAATCATCGGC
>DASROK010000223.1:0-4205 GCA_035646915.1 Gemmatimonadaceae bacterium | reverse complement strand
CAAATGCACGGAGTATCGAGTCTGTCTGCTCCGAACGCCTGGGATTCGTGTAGAGCGCTGATCCACTGGCAACAAGGCCGCGACGCAGAAGCGGAGCGCGAACCATTGCTGCGCCGGCCAGAACCACGAGCAGTGAAATCGCAAACCTGTCAGTCAGGCTCGACAAGACGTTGGTGGCCTCGCCCACCGTCCACCAGAAGCCGATGAACGTGAGCCACAGTATCGACAGCCATCCGCGCATCAGGTAGAGCACGATGCCGACCGCAGTCAACGCGCCGAGGTAGAGCGAGAATACCGCGATGCTGGGATTGGGAGACGGCAACAGAAGCGGAGTGAGAAATCCAACACCCAGCGCGAGAAGGCCGAGAACCGCGCGATGTTCGCTGAGCGCTATCCACGCACCCGCGATTGTGAGCGCGAGAAAAATCAGCCGCGCAAGAGAGACTGGAATCAGCTGGTAGAAGAGCGCAGCTGCGTACGCCGAGATGTACCAGGCAGCCAGTCCTGCGCCGAGGAGGACTTCGCGAAGGCCGACAGTGTCGGTCGATGCGGATTCACGCGAAGTGAATCGCACCGCAGAAAAAATCAGCCCTGCGCCGACAGCGATTCCCGCGAGCACCCTGATGAAGGGCGTAATCCAGTTGCGCTCGACGGCGTACTGATAAAGAAGGATGAGAGCGAGAGATGTGAGGACCGCGCCGCTCCTCGCGAGCCACCACTCCATGCTCTTCGAGGCGAGCGGATTCGGAGCCCGGTCACGTCGCGGCCGCATAAAGGGCTCCCTTTGAGGGGGAGCGTGCGGGGATGCAGTGGCCTTGCCCTTAAGCTCGTTAACAAGCGTTTCGAGGCGTGCAACCCGCTGCTCGAGACTAAGCTCTTCTTCCATGTAGATTCAAACTTACGTAGCGGCATGAAGAATGAAGAGAGTCTTACCGGCCCAGGCTAACGAACCGTGGATACTAATACCCCGACGAGCGGAACCGCTCTCATTACAAGAGGGCCGTCGGTTCGCACATCCCTCCTCATCGCGCTTCTTGGCGCGGCAGTCGCAGCTGCTGCGACAATCTTTGTGCTCAGGAAAGAGTACACTGTTGGAATCGAAGCCCTGCTCGCCGCCGTTGCCCTCGGCGGATTCGGCTTTGCCGCCTACGGGCTCATGCAGGCTGTGCTTGCGCTGATCGATACCGCCGGGGAGCGGCGGCGACAGGATCGCGAGGTCAGCGAGCGCAGGAAAGGAGACCGGGCGCGGCAGCCGCGACGGTAATCAAATGGTGGTGCGCTCGCGGTGCAGCGCATAGAATTGCGCAATGATTTGCTGCGCTGTTTGCGTCACCGCGCTCATCCTCGTTGCCACGAACACCGATTCATCCCTGAGTAGACGTCTTGGCCGAACTCCTTGAAACGCTGACCGAAGCCCTCGGAGAGACATACACCTTCGAGCGCGAGCTTCACGGCGGGGCGATGAGCCGGTTGTTCGTTGCCAACGACAAGATTCTCGGACGCAGGGTCGCAGTGAAGGTTCTGTCGCACGAGCTCGCGGCCGAGATCAAGACCGAGCGGTTCAGGCTCGAGATTCAGGTTGCTGCTCGTCTTCAGCATCCGCACATCGTGCCGCTGCTCCAGTCAGGAGAGGTGCGCGGCATCCTCTACTATACGATGCCGTTCATCGAAGGTGAGTCGCTTCGCTCGCGGCTCGACCGCGAAGGCGCGCTTCCTCTTCCGGAGGCGCTTCGCATTCTGCGGCATATCGCTTCTGCGATTTCATACGCTCATCGGAACGGCGTGGTTCATCGCGACATCAAGCCTGACAACGTTCTTCTCACCGACGAGTTTGCTCTCGTTGCAGACTTCGGGGTCGCGCGCGCGCTGAGTGCGTCCACAACCCAGACTGACTCGAGGCTGACGAGCAGTGGTGTCGCTCTTGGAACTCCGACGTACATGGCACCCGAACAGGCGCTGGCGGATCCGGAGATCGACCACCGCGCGGATATTTATGCGTTCGGAGTTCTTGCTTACGAAGTGCTCACCGGTTCCCCGCCGTTCAAGGGGAAATCGGCGCAGGCAACTCTCGCCGCTCACGTGGTGCAGGCACCGGATCCAATCGACTCCAAGCGTGAGGGAATTCCGCCCGCGATAGCTGCGATGGTGATGCAATGTCTGGAGAAGAAACCATCGGATCGGCCGCAGACTGCAGGCGACTTGATTCCTGTATTCGACAGCGCGACTGCATCGCAAAGCAACCCAACTCTGACGGCAACAGCCGCATCGAGGGCAGCGACTGCTCCGAAGAAAAAGATGTGGCCGTGGATTGCTGCCGCTGCTGCCGCGGTAATCGTAGTCGCTGTTGCATGGAGCGCGACTGTGCGCATGCGCGGAGGTCCCGCGAACGACTTCACGTCGGTCGCGGTCCTGCCACTCGTGAATGTCAGCGGAAATCCGGCTGACGAGTATTTCAGCGACGGAATGACCGACGAGCTCGCGAACGCGCTTGCAAAGCTGCCCGGAGTGAAGGTGGCATCACGCACGTCGGCCTATTCGTTCAAGGGCAAGGATGCGACAGTAGAAGACATCGGAAAGGCCCTCAATGTGAACACGGTTCTCGAGGGAACCGTCAAGCGCGACGGCCCAAAGCTCAAGGTCACCGCGCAGCTGACGAGCGTGAAGGACGGTCTTTCGCTCTGGCGCCAGTCGTATGAGCGCGACTCGGGAGATGTGTTCCAGGTGCAGGATGATGTCGCCGCCGCAATTGCGCAGTCGCTCAAAGTGCAGCTGGGAAATCGTGCAGCGACATTTTCGTCGGACTCACGCGGTACGCAGAGCCCGACTGCTTACGACGACTATCTCCGCGGCAAATATTTCTTCAATGCGCGTGGGGCTGACAACCTGAGGCGCGCGATTGCGTATTTCGATTCTGCTGCAGTCCATGATCCGAAATTCGCTAGAGCCTATGCGGCGAGCGCGACTGCATATGCACTGCTTCCTGAGTACACCGATTCTCCGCCGGCGAACGTTTCGCAGCGTGCGCACGACGCAGCATCACGCGCGCTGGCACTCGACTCGACGAGCGCAGAGGCGCTTACAGGACTTGGACTCGCTGAAGTCCATGACTGGAATTTTCCCGCGGCAGATGCAGCGTACCGACGCGCGCTTGCATTCAACCCCGATTATCCGACCGCGAATCAATGGTATGGCGAGCTTCTCTTTCATACTGGAAAGCTCGACTCGGGCGTCGTTCAGATTCGAAAAGCGGTCGCCCTCGATCCGCTTGCCCCGATCAATGCGTCAGCTCTTGGCTATGTGCTCATACTCGCAGGGAAGTACGACGAAGCAGTCGCCGAGCTAAAGAAGGGAATCGAAGTCGCGCCGAACCTCGGCCTGCATCACATGTACCTCGGAAATGCGTATCTCCTCATGAAGCGGCCGGATAAAGCGGTTCCCGAGCTCGAGAGAGCCGCACAGCTGGACTCGGAAGTCGTCCTGAGAAAGGGAATACTCGCGCTTGGGTACGAGAGAAACAATCAGCCCGAAAAAGCACGCCCGATCATCGCGCAGCTCGAAGCAAGGCAGCGGGCAAAAGGAAATACCGGCATCGCACTCGCCGCCGCGTATCTCGGACTTGGCGAAAACGACAAGGCACTCAGTGCGATCGAGCAGTCAGTTCGTGAACACGACATTTCGCTGCTGAGCGGCTGGTCGATTACTTCAGACAGACTGTGGGATCCGCTCCGATCGAATCCCCGCTTCAACACAATTCTCGAGCGAATGAACCTTCTGCCGTACGCGCGCGACCTCAAACGGCGCTAGCGCACCTCGAGACTGAAAGGCCTGAAGCCCTTCATTTTTTTCGATACGAAAAGACCCATTCCGCAGTCGGCAAATCCAGCCGCACGCAATCGCCGGCGATACCATGCTGTGGAGCGAAAGAATCCCGCCATGTCGCTCGCGTCTTCATCGATCTCGTCGTCGCTCGTGATCACGTGCAGGTAGAGAACGCCGCGACATTTTCGCGCAAGCCGCCTTATCCCCTTCTCCGCATCGGAGTCTGACAGGTAGCGAAGCACATCGCGGCAAACGACGAGATCTGACTCGCGACCGCCCAGTTTCTGCAACTCTGCGTGCCGATGTCCGTAAATACGGCATGCGGCCTCACTTGCATCGAACGTCTCGATGTGGCGGCAGTCCGGGTATCGTTTCGCGAATTCCTT
>DASROK010000222.1:0-9808 GCA_035646915.1 Gemmatimonadaceae bacterium | reverse complement strand
TCAGATGGCCCTGGTTCTCGATGTGACTTTCTCGACGGATCATCCGCAGGTGGAAAAGAAGGAGATTGGCGAAGCGAAAGTCGGCGGTGGCCCGGTGCTGGCGCGCGGATCGATCATCTCCCCTGTGGTGTTCAATCTTCTGAGAAAGACTGCCGAAAAGAAGAAAATTCCTTACGGCGTTCATGCAGCAGGTCTTCATACGAGCACCGATGCTGATGCAATCCACATCGCGCGCGAAGGTGTAGCGACTGCGCTGGTTTCCGTGCCCAATCGATACATGCATTCGCCGAACGAGATGGTCTCACTCGTCGATGTCGACAACATTGCGACATTGCTCGCGGAAACCTGCAGGGCAGTAAACGACAAGACGGATTTTGCCGATCGATGATCAAAAGAATAAGACTTCTCGCTCCGGTTATACTCGCGGCGTGTGCAGGCACGTCGGTAACGAATCAGCCGTCGCTCGGACTCGCTGTCGCCGATTCGACAGTAATTCGAAACGACATCGCGTACCTCGCCAGTGATCGTCTCGAGGGAAGACTTACAGGGACGCCGGGGAATGACTCAGCCGCTGCATTCATCGCGCGCCACTACAAGTCGCTCAAGCTGAATGCTCCCTATCCGGGATACCTGCAGAGCTTCGTCGCGAGATCTGCGGCTGCCGCGCATACGGGTGATACGGCCGGCATGAAAACCCAGAATGTGGTCGCGATTCTGAAAGGCACCGATCCGGGCTTGAGCAGCAGGTACATCGTGATCGGCGCGCACTTCGATCACCTCGGCCGCAGTACGCAGTTCGCGATGGACCCGATGGCTGGTGACGCGATCAGGAATGGAGCGGATGACAATGCATCTGGAACAGCCGCAGTGCTCCAGCTTGCTCGCATGCTCTCGATTGCCAAGCCCAGGCATTCCGTGATCTTCGTGAATTTCAGCGGCGAGGAAGAAGGCCTCCTCGGATCTCAGTATTTCGTCGACAACTCACCGGTTCCTCTCGACAGTGTTGTTGCGATGATCAACTTCGACATGGTCGGCCGGCTCAAGGATGACAAGCTGTTCGTCTACGGAACCGGCACGGCGACTGAGCTTCCCATGCTTGTCGACAGCGCCAACCTGCGGATTGTTCCTGCGCTCAAGATCCAGGGCGGAGGAGATGGATTTGGATCATCCGATCACAGCTCGTTCTACGCGAAGAACATTCCGGTGCTGCATTTCTTCACTGACACTCACGAGGATTATCATCGCGCGACCGACGACGTGGAGAAAATCAACGCTGCAGGTGAAGCGCGAGTTGTGAATCTGGCGTTCGACATGATCGAGGCTCTCGATACGAGGCCCGCGCGCCTCAGCTTCATTCGCTCGACTCGCCCCTCTCGTATGGGGCCGAGCAGCTCGGGATCGCAGGTGTATCTCGGGTCTGTTCCCGATATGTCTGCCGGAGTAGTTCCGGGCTTGCGTCTTACTGGTGTGAGGGCAGGCAGTCCGGCGGAGAAGGGCGGGCTTGTAGCCGGTGATGTGATCGTCGAGTTCGGCGGAGCCAAGGTTATAGATCTTCAGTCGTACAGCGACGCACTCTACGCGCACAAACCGGGGGATGTAGTTCATGTCGTCTTCCTCCGCGATGGAAAAAAGATGGAGACTGACGTCACTCTGGGA
Source organism: Gemmatimonadaceae bacterium (assembly GCA_035646915.1). Classification (GTDB taxonomy): domain Bacteria; phylum Gemmatimonadota; class Gemmatimonadetes; order Gemmatimonadales; family Gemmatimonadaceae; genus UBA4720. The sequence continues at coordinate 8,152 of DASROK010000222.1, read as the reverse complement.
ACTCGCGGCGACTAGTTATCTGATACCTGGTACCGCAACCTCTGGTTATTAGTATTGAGGAGAGATGCCTGAGTTCATCCCTCCTCCGCGCACCAGCGGATTCACTGGAACAACTACGAGTCCGCTTTACTGGTGCGCGTACGGTCCCCCCGCTGCGGAGAAGCTTCTGGTGCTGCATGGCGGCCCCGGAGCGCATCACGATTATCTCCTGCCGCAGATGCTGCATCTGGCAAAACGCTACAACCTGATCTTCTACGATCAGCGCGGCGGCGGAAAATCCAAACACGACGATCGCGAGCACGTGACGTGGAAGACTCACGTAATGGACCTGCACGCTGTCATCCGTGAGCTTCACATCTCCAGCTTGTCGCTGGTCGGCTACTCCTTTGGGGGAATGCTTGCACTCCTCTACTCGATCGAAGCAAGAAAGCACGACAGCATGAAAACCCCATCACGACTGGCACTCATTGACACGGCTCCAGTAAAGATGGAGTATCGCAAGCAGTTCGAGACGGAGTTCCTGCGACGCCAGAACGGAATGGAAATTCGCCGGATGCGCCAGGAACTGGCTGACTCGGATCTGCGCGAGAAAGATCCTGTCGAGTACAGGCAGAGAACATTTGAGCTTGCTGTCGCGCCATACTTCGCGGATCCTTCGAAGGCCCGGAATCTCACACCGTTTCGCGTGACCGGACGCGTGCAAACATCGGTATGGGACAGCCTTGGGCCCGACTACGATATTCTACAGGATCTCAAGCCGATGGGCTTTCCCACAATGTTCATTCATGGTCGTGACGATCCAATCCCAACGGCGTCTTCAGCGGAGGGGGCCAAGGCGATGGATGCAGAGCTCGTGCTTCTGGACGATTGCGGTCACGTGCCATACGTTGAACAACCCGGCCAGCTCTTTCAGGCGCTGGACAGGTTCCTCGCCGCCACCGATCCAAAGTGACCAGCGTGATGTCGGACTTCGGAATAACACAGCAGCACCTCTCAACGATCGAGATGGACGGAAAGCCGTGCGCTGTGTCCGTTCGCATCGCGTACGACGGAATCGAGTACATCGGCCGTCTTTTTTTCGCTGATCCGCAGACCGGCGAGGGAATTCCCGATCACGGAGCAATTCCAGGACGCACTGTCGAAGAAGCAATTGACATGGCGAGGCGTCTCAACATCGAGGACATGACGCGCCGCTATCATCGCGCCCGCGCCGACAAGCGCCGCTACACTTCCCTGCGCCGCGCGACTGACGAGATGCTGATGAAGATCAAGTACATGAACCGCGTGTCGATCAACATGCGGAACGGACTGCTCGATCGCGAAGGCGCAAAGCAGGAAATCGAGCTCATCCAGAAGCAGCTGCATGAGATGATCGAACGACTCCCCGGGCACGCGGGAATGGAAGGTTAGAACTGGGCTTTAAGCGGTTAATAACCCGCTGGTCCCGACTGTGCAAAAAAGCAGAGTATGGACAGCCGCACTGCAGCACATGTTCTGAACCAGATCGGCTCGATGCTCGAGCTTACCGGAGCTCCACGATTCAAAGCGAGAGCATTCCAGCGGGCAGCACGATCAGTTCTGGCTCTTGGAGAAGATGATCTCACACCCCTCCTGAAATCCGGCCAGCTCCAGAAAACTCCAAATGTCGGGCCTGCAACTCTCTCAGTCCTCAAGGAGCTGATAGAGAACGGCGAATCCCGCTACCTCGAGCGTTTGAGCGAGAATACTCCGCGCGGTTTGCTGCAAATGGTGCGAGTGCCCGGACTTGGTCTCGCCAAAGTGAAGATGATTCACTCGGAGCTCGGCGTCGAAGACCTGGATCAACTCGATAAGGCTGCACGCGACGGCCGGCTGGCAAAGCTGAAAGGGTTCGGACCGAAAACCGCCGAGCGAATTCTCAGCGGAATTGCATTCGCGCGCGATTCAGGTAAAAGAACACTTTATCATCGCGGTCTCGGCCAGGCGCTCGTTCTCCGAGAGGGAGTCGCGAGACATCCTGATGTAAGCGAAGCAATCATTGCCGGCGCGGTTCGTCGTCACAACGAGACAATTGGCGACATAGACATTGTGGCGATCTGCTCGGCAGATCCTGTTGCAGTAGCACGATCTTTCGCTGACGCACCTGCAGTGAAGGAAGCAATCGAGAGCGGTTCGAAGATCTCCATTCGCTACATCGATGATATTCGAATGGACCTTTGGTGCACTCTCCCTCAGGACGCAGTCGTAACTCTATGGAAAGCAACGGGAAGCGCTGAGCACATCGTTGAGCTCACGACTTACGCGGAGAACAACGGATTTACACTCGATGAATCCGGATTCCGGAAAGGAAAGCGGAAGCCGGTGAAGCTCGCGAGCGAGAGTGATCTTTTCGCGTCACTTGGCCTGGACGACATCGAGCCGGAGCTGCGCGAGGGAATGGGTGAAATCGAAGCAGCAGCGACGGGGTCACTTCCCGATCTCATCACAAGCGAAGACATCAGGGGCGCGCTGCACTGCCATTCCACCTACTCCGACGGGGGCGCATCGATCGAAGATATGGCGCAGGCAGCGAAAGACCGGGGATGGAAATACATCGGCATCACTGATCATTCACAGTTTGCGTTCTACGCCGGCGGAATGAAGCGTGACAAGGTCGAGCGGCAGCACGAGGAAATTGACGAGCTCAACGCAGCGATGAAGGGATTTCGAATTCTCAAGGGGATCGAATGCGATATCCTTCCCTCCGGAGACCTCGACTACGGCGACTCCACGCTCGACATGTTCGATTACATCGTCGGCTCGGTGCATTCGCAGTTCAGGATGGAAGCGAAAGCGATGACCGACAGAGTGTTGAGAGCGATGGATGATCCGCGCCTCACCATTCTTGGTCATCCCACCGGAAGACTTCTTCTCTCACGTGATGCTTATGCTGTCGATGTCGACGCAATCATCGGGAAAGCAGCAGAGAACGGGACAGTGCTCGAGCTCAACTGCGATCCTCACCGTATGGATCTCGACTGGCGATTCTGCCGCAGGGCCAGGGACCTGGGCGTTCGCATCGAGATTGGACCTGATGCACATTCTGAAGATGAGCTCGACAACATCGAAAGCGGCGTTGGGATGGCCCGCAAAGCATGGCTGACAAGAGAGGACGTGTTGAACGCCCAGCCGCTGAAAGGAGTGCTCGCGGCAGCAAAAGCAAAAGGAAGAAAGGCGCGGAGCTGAAGAGTTACGCGCTCGACATTCTCGCGCGCCTGAAAAAAGAATATCCCGATGCGCATTGCGAGCTCGACTTCGAGACTCCGCTGCAGCTTCTCGTTGCAACGATCCTGAGCGCGCAGTGCACCGACAAGCGCGTCAACATGGTCACGCCTGAGCTTTTCCGAACGTTTCCCGACGCAGAATCGATGTCGGTTGCACAGCCGGAGAAACTGGAAGAGATGATCAAAAGCACGGGATTCTTCCGCAACAAGACGAAGAGTCTCCTCGGAATGTCAGCCGCTGTTTCCGAGCGTCATGGCGGAAACGTTCCCGCGACAATGGAAGAGCTGGTGAATCTTCCCGGTGTGGGACGAAAGACTGCGAACGTCGTGCTTGGCAATGCATTCAATATCAATGATGGAGTTGTCGTCGACACTCACGTGGGCCGGCTTAGTATCAGGCTTGGATTCACCAACGAGACTGACCCCGTCAAAGTAGAACAGGTTCTCATGTCGCTCATCCCACGGGATGACTGGACGCTCGTTTCGCACCTGCTGATTTTCCATGGCCGCCGGGTCTGTATAGCACGAGTGCCAAGGTGCGAGTCGTGCGTGCTCGCGGATGTCTGCCCCTCTGCGCGGGTTTAGACTATCTTCTAAACCCAATGCGCACTGCGCTGGGTGATTTCGCATTCGACCAACCATTCATGAAATACGCAACTATCGAAACCAATCGCGGCACAATGACCGCTGAGCTATACGACAAGGAAGCGCCGAACACCGTGGCAAATTTCGAGAAGCTCGCTAATGACGGCTTTTACGACGGCGTGAAATTTCACCGCGTGATACCGGAGTTCGTCGTCCAGGGTGGAGATCCACTTTCACGTGATCTCCCGGATGGCGATCGACGCATCGGAACGGGCGGTCCCGGATACAAGATCGACTGCGAGACGCAGGGCAACCCGCACAAGCATGAACTGGGTGCGCTCTCGATGGCACATGCTGGGAAAAACACCGGCGGAAGCCAGTTCTTCATTGTTCTCAGCGAAGGAAACACGCGTCACCTGAATGGTGTCCATACTGTATTCGGCAAAGTCACGGACGGGCTCGACGTAGTGAAGACCATCAAGCAGAACGACAGCATGTCGCAGGTTCGCGTTTCCGACACTCCACCAGCGAAGGAGTAGAGCTCAATGGCAGCCCCGCGACCCAAGAGCAGGGACTTCGGCGCAGCGCTGGCCGGACTCGTCCTCGGCGGATCGGTCATGTTCCTGATCATCCTCACGATTGTCTGGCTCACCAACTCTCATTTCGCGAAGGAAAAGGCGCACGAGGCAAAAGCACCGGCTCAGGCCGTGCTGCCCGCGTCAGGTCCTGCGCCTTCGACGACGGGGAGCGCAACTGCCTCCCCCGTCGCACCCACTCCCTCGCCGGCCTCCGGGACTCCCGCACCCGCGCCAGCGAAGCACTAGCGCCCAACTCAACAGTCAGCCGGCCCGGTGCGTATCCCTGATGAGGAACGCGCGCTGGCTGAAGCGGCTCGCAAAGGCGATCAAGCCGCCTTCGCGGGGCTGGTTCGTCTGCATCAGCGACGTGCGTACCTCGTTGCACGAGCGATCGTAACGGTCCACGAGGACGCAGAGGATGCGGTCCAGGAAGGATTCGTGCGGGCGTGGCAGGCCATCGAGCGATTCGATCCCAGTCAGGGTTTTGGTGCATGGGTCAACCGCATTGTCGCGAACGCAGCGCTCGACATAACACGTCGCAGGAAAGTCAGGTCGACAGAAGAGCTGAATGATGCGCTTCAGTCACCTTTCCGTGATCCTGCGCAGGATGCTGAGCTGAAGTCGCGGCTGAGTGATGCGCTGGCGCAGCTTCCGGAACGGGCAAGGTCGGTGATCGTTCTGCACGACATCGAAGGTTTTACTCACGTGGAGATCGGGGAGATGCTCGGAATTCCGGGCGGCACGGCAAGATCCGACCTCCATCACGCGCGGCAGAAGCTGCGCACACTGTTGCAGGATCTGAGAGGTTAGCATGGCTGATGAGCTGAAATTCCCAACCAATGGCGTCAGGCGCGACGCGGATTCGCTCGGTGAATCTCTGTCTGCGCTCATTCGCGACGCGTATGCACCGCCGGGCGGTGAAGCGTACTGGCCGGGACTCGAGCAGCGCATCATGGCGCGCGTTGCGTCAGAGTCGCAGGTTGAAACCGGATGGTGGAGCGTGCTCGCACCATGGGGTCGGCCTGCGCTCATCGCGGCCGCGGCGATCTTCGCGATCGCGGGCGTCATAAATCAGCAGCTTGTCGATACAGACAATCAGCTCGCCTATGAGTCTGCGTTCCAGTCATCGACACCTGATGTTGTATCCACGTCCGAGGAGATCATGTCTCTCGAGCGCGGAACTGACGGCGCAACACTCAGTTACTTCCTCTCACACTAACGGGATTATTCGATGCAACGCTCCAAGAGCTATGCATTGCTCTTTCTTCTTGCGGCATTCATCGCGGGAGGTGCTCTTGGCTTTACAGCCGACAAGTACTTCTCGCGCCACGGTCACGGGCGCTCGGACAGGCCTTCACGCGACCGGGTGGCAAGAGAGTTGAAACTGACTCCCGCTCAGAGAGCCCAGTTCGACTCAATCATGAACAGCCGCCGCGTTCAGATGCGCGAGCTGTTCAAGCCCATCAGACCGCAGATGGATTCACTTCAGAAAATCGCAAAGACGATCGGCGACAGCACTCACGAGCAGCTCAAGCGGATTCTCACGCCTGAGCAGGGCAGGAAGCTCGATGAGATGCGCGAGCGTGGAAGGAAACGCGCCGCAGAAAGCAGATCGCGCGGCGACAGCGACAGGACACCAGGACCACGATGAAATCCTTGGCATTAATCTCTGCTGCATTGCTCTCGATTGTTTCGAGCGCTGCCGCAGCGCAATCACTAGATACGACAGCGACACCAATCACACTGAGCGAAGCGATCAAACTCGCTCAGCAGAATTCGGTGACTACCGTTCAGGCACGCGGAACTATCCGCACGTCGGAAGCAGCTGTGAAACAGACATATGCGGCATTCCTGCCGAGCTTTTCTGTTTCGGCCAACAGGCAGAAACAGAGCGGAGATCGTTTCGACACACAGGGCAATCTCGTCCCGTTCACGGGACAGCCGACCAACTACTCCACCGGACTCTCGAGCAGTCTTCAGCTGTTCGACGGAGGCCGGCGCTTCTTCGACGTAAAACGATCGAAGGCTGATGTCGACGCTGCGGAAGCAGGCGAGACCGCGTCGCGGTTCAATGTCGCGCTTCAGGTAAAGCAGCAGTACTACAACATTCTCGCCGCGCGCGAATCGAAGAGCGCGGCTGACGCACAGATTCAGCAGGCGGAACAGCAGCTTCGATCGTCATCCCTTCGCCTTCGCGCGGGCGCCGCGATTGTTTCCGATTCATTGCGGTCTGTGGTGGCACTTGGAAACGCACGGCTCGCTCTCCTCACAGCGGAGAGCAACCTGCGCGTTGCGAACGCAACACTGACACGGCTCGTTGCATCACCGACGACAGTAACTGCAGTGGCCTCCGACACGGTCGATCAGCAGGTCGTCATTCCCGATATCGCCGAGCTCGAGGCGCTTGTGAATCGCGCGCCTGCAATCGAACAGGCTGATGCTCAGCTCTCGTCCGCGCACGCAAGCGTACGGTCGGCAAAGACAGCATTCCTGCCGACCATCAACATGAACTTCAATCGAAGCGGCAGCGGCCTCGATCCGCAGTTCGGTATCGGCGACAAGCGCTACGCCTACAACCAGAACCTCAGCTTCAGTCTGAACTTCCCGCTGTTCAACAACCTGAACCGCGAAGTTACCGTTGCGCGCGCAATCGTTGCGGAAGATGTCGCCGAAGTACAGCTGCGTGACGCAAAGCTGCTCGCTCATCAGACTCTCGTGCAGTCACTCGCGCAGATGAAGACCGCACAGGAGCAGGTTGCAATTCAGACGGTGTCCGTTGCGGCCGCGACGGAAGACCTGAGAGTGCAGCAGCGCCGCTATGAGCTCGGCGCAACGACTCTGCTCGACCTGCTCACTTCACAGACAGCACTGGATAATGCGCGTACCGCATTGATTCGTGCCCGATACGACTACCGCGTGGCCAAGGCGCAGCTCGAAGCGCTGATCGGCCGTGATCTCTAGGAGAAACCTTGTTCAGAAAGACAATTATCGCGCTGGCAGCAGCCTCGACTCTCGCATGCTCCAAGAAAAAGGATCAAGCGCTGACAATTCCGGTCGAGCCGGTGACGCGACAGACGATTGTGGTGAGCGCGGAAGCGACCGGCGTGGTAGAGCCGATCAACGTCATCGAAGTGAAGTCGAAGTCTTCGGGCCAGATCGTGGCAATGCCTGTCGAGATCGGCACTTTCGTAAAAGCGGGAGATCTTCTCGTTCAGCTCGATACGCGTGACACGCGCAACTCGTATGCGCAGGCCAAGGCCGATCTCGATGCGGCGCTGATCAAGCTTCGTGTTTCGAAGACCGCGCGTGACCGTGCCGCGGAGCTGTTCAAGGAGCGCATCATAACGTCTGCCGAGAACGAAGCGGCAGAAGTGGATTATGCGAACTCGCAGGCAACAGTCCTTCGAAATCGCGCCGCGCTCGATCTTCGCGCACAGGGTCTCGAGGAGGCAACGGTAAGAGCACCTGTCGCAGGCACCATCATCGAAAAGCCCGTCGCGCTTGGTCAGGTCATTGCTTCGGGTACTGGAACTGCTGGCGGCGGTACGACAATCCTGAAGATGGCAGACCTCACCAAGATTCGCGTCCGTACGCTCGTGAACGAAACGGACATCGGCAAGGTGCGTCCCGGGCTTGCAGCGACTGTGACGGTAGATGCATACCCCGATCGGCCGTTCAACGGAATCGTGGAGAAAATCGAGCCGCAGGCAACAATTCAGCAGTCCGTTACGATGTTCCCCGTTCTCG
>DASROK010000221.1:0-2715 GCA_035646915.1 Gemmatimonadaceae bacterium | reverse complement strand
GGTGTAGATGAAGATTATCTGCGCGCGATGGAATACGGCATGCCGCCAATGGGCGGTTGTGGCGTCGGCATCGACAGGCTCTTCATGTACATGACTCAGACAGCAACTATTCGCGACGTGATCCTCTTTCCAACCATGAGGCCTGAATGAACAGGCTCGAGCTCTCGATTGCCTCGCGATATCTGCGTAGCCGGCGCGGCTCGCGGCTCTTGTCACTCATCAGCGTCATTGCAATCGGCGGAGTTCTGGTTGGCGTGAGCGCGCTCATCCTCATCATCGGAGTGATGAACGGGCTTCAGCGCGACCTTCGTGAAAAGATTCTCGTCGGCAGTCCCGACATCCGCGTGCTGAGTTACGGAGAAGATCTCAAAATCGACGACTGGCCGAGCGCTCTTACCAAGGTCAAGAAGATTCCCGGCGTTGTTGCGGCGGCTCCTTTCGTTCTTGTCGAAGGAGGTATGAGCGCAGGTCATGATTACGCCGGCGCAGTATACATCGTAGGTATGCAGCCGGCTGGCAGAGGCGTGCCTGAAGTGACGACTATCAGGCAGCACCTGATTTCGGGAGACTTCCGCTTTGCCAGTACCGATGGGCAGACACGAGGAATCGTACTCGGCAAACTTGTAGCGTCGCGCTACAATGCGTGGCCGGGAGACAAGGTCACTCTCGTTTCCATTGCGGGCGTGAAGCCGAATGCTGCCACCGGGGCTTACGTTCCGCGGTACTTCCAGTTCGAGGTGACGGGAATTGTGGAAACGGGCATGTACGAGTACGACAATGCGTACGTGTACATCGCGCTCGACAAGGCGCAGGAGTTCGCTGCGCTCGGAGAAGGCGTCACCGGAATTGAAGTGAAAACAAAAGACCGATGGCAGGCGGGCGAAGTTGCCGGACGCATTACCGGATCACTCGGCTGGCCCTATCGAACTGTCGACTGGCAGGAACAGAATCGATCACTCTTCCAGGCGCTCAAGCTCGAGAAGCTGGGTATGGGTGTAATTCTCCTGCTGATCGTAATGGTTGCGGCGTTCAACATTGTCTCGACGCTCACTATGACCGTGACAGACAAGACAAGAGAGATCGGGATTCTCAAGGCGATGGGCCTGCCGGCAAAATCGATTCGCCGGGTGTTCCTGGTTCAGGGAGTCGTGATAGGACTCATCGGGACAGCGCTCGGTCTGATTCTTGGATTTGGCGGAGCGTGGGCGCTCGAGAAGTACAAGTTCATCCCACTCGATCCTTCGATCTACTTCATCGATCATCTGCCGGTGGCAACTGAGCCACTCGACGTCATGTGGATTGTTCTCGCGAGCATTCTCACCGCGGGAATAGCAACTCTGTATCCGGCAATCCAGGCATCACGACTTTATCCGATCGACGCGATCAGGCACGAGTAGACAATGCGAGTTCTCGAGGCCCACGATCTTCACAAGACTTACATCGGCGGCGACGGTGGAACCATCAACGTCCTCAGCGGTGTCGATCTGTCGATCAGCGCGCGCGAGATGGTTGCGATCGTCGGTGCGAGCGGCGCGGGCAAGTCGACCCTTCTTCACGTTCTCGGCGCGCTCGATAAGCCGAGCAAGGGGTATGTCGTAATTGGTGGCGATCCAATCAGCGGGCTTGCTGAAGAGGAGCTGGCCTCCCTGCGGAACCGATCCGTCGGCTTCGTGTTTCAATTTCATCACCTGCTTCGCGAATTCACTGCGCTCGAGAACGTGATGATGCCGCTGCGGATTGCGGGAAAGGCGATACCTGTTGCGAGAAGCCGTGCGGAAGAGCTTCTTGCACGAGTGGGATTGAGTGGACGAATGCAGCACCTTCCGTCCGAGCTTTCAGGCGGTGAACAGCAGCGGACCGCGGTGGCTCGTGCGCTGGCGATGGATCCGAAGATTGTTCTTGCAGATGAGCCGTCCGGAAATCTCGATCTGGCGAACGGCGAGATGCTGCATGAGCTTCTGACGGAGGTAGTGAACGATCTCGAGATTGGAATGGTAGTCGTTACGCATAATCGTTCGCTCGCGGCGAGAGCAGGAAGGGTTCTTCTGCTCGAAGGCGGGCGTCTCAACGAAACTGTTGTGACCGATGCAATCGTATAGCTATCATGGAGCGGGTGTTGCGAGACGCATTTACAGGCGTCATCGAGTTGGGGGATCGGTATGGTGTGTGATGTGTGCAAGGAAGCGGATGCGGTAGTTCAGCTCACTCAGATTGAGGGCACAGGCGTGCGCCTGCTGCACCTCTGCGAGCGGTGCGCCGCCGAGCGCGGGGTGGAAACCAGCGCTTCCGTTCCAAAGCCACAGATCACCGATTTCCTCCAGAGCGTACATCAGGCAATGCAGGCCACGCAGGGTGATGCTGCGCGCTGTGCCTTCTGCTCATCGACATTCAGGGATTTCAGGTCCACAGGCCGCCTGGGTTGCGCGCACTGTTACGACGCGTTCGAGAAGAGCATGCGCGACCTTCTGCGGCGCGTTCATGGAGGCTCGACACACGTCGGCCGCCGCTATGAGCCGCCTACCGGTACGGAGCTGCCAACCGCCGGGACGGCGAACGAGCTTCGGGACAGGCTCAGGAGAGCAATCGAAGCCGAGCAATTCGAGCTTGCCGCGGATATCCGCGATCGACTGAGGGGAATCGAGCAATGATCGATCTCTCGCTCCTTCCCGATGGCGGCACCGGGTGGCTCGACGCATCAGGTGAACATCCTGATAT
>DASROK010000220.1:0-5506 GCA_035646915.1 Gemmatimonadaceae bacterium | reverse complement strand
GTACATTCCGGGCGACTATGCAGGCCCCTGCTTCATCGGATTCGCTATCGGCGAGTCGCTAGGCGCGGCCGTGCTGCGCGTGGCCGGCGGCATCTTCACTAAGATCGCCGACATCGGCGCCGATCTGATGAAGATCGTGTTCAACGTGAAGGAAGACGATGCGCGCAACCCTGGCGTCATCGCCGACTGCACAGGTGACAACGCCGGCGATTCTGTCGGCCCCAGCGCGGATGGCTTCGAGACGTATGGAGTGACTGGTGTTGCCCTTATCTCGTTCATCATTCTGGCAGTTACCGGCGACGCAACCAAGGTGCAGCTGCTTGTCTGGATCTTCGCGATGCGCATCATGATGATCATCGCGAGCGGTCTTTCCTATCTGATTAACGAGGCGATTGCGAAGGCACGATACGTCAACGCCGACAACATGAACTACGAGGCGCCGCTTACATCGCTCGTGTGGCTCACCTCGATTGTTTCCGTTGTTCTCACCTACATCGTTTCCTTCCTCCTCATCCATGACCTGGGTGATGGCTCGCTGTGGTGGAAGCTGTCGACTGTCATCACGTGCGGAACTCTTGCCGGCGCAATTATCCCTGAGCTTGTGAAGATCTTCACGTCGGTCGAGTCGACGCACGTGAAGGAAGTCGTGACTTCATCACGCGAAGGCGGCGCGTCGCTGAACATTCTCTCCGGGCTTGTCGCTGGAAACTTCAGCGCTTACTGGCTCGGCATTGTGATCATGCTGCTCATGGCGATCGCATACGCAGTCAGCACGCTTGGCCTCGGAACACTGATGATTGCCCCGGCCGTGTTCGCATTCGGTCTCGTAGCATTCGGATTCCTTGGAATGGGACCGGTCACTATTGCGGTCGATTCATACGGCCCGGTGACTGACAACGCGCAGTCGGTGTTCGAGCTTTCCACCATCGAGCAGATTCCCGGAATTGCGCAGGAAATTCAGCGCGACTACGCGTTCACGCCGACGTTCGAGAGAGCGAAGCATCTTCTCGAGGAGAACGACGGCGCGGGCAACACATTCAAGGCAACAGCAAAGCCGGTCCTCATCGGAACCGCTGTTGTTGGAGCCACGACGCTGATCTTCTCGATCATTGTCTCGCTCACTCATGGATTGCAGCCAGAGTTCCTGCCGAATCTCTCGCTGCTGCATCCGCCCTTCCTCCTCGGCTTGATTACCGGTGGCGCAGTTATTCACTGGTTTGTCGGCGCGTCGACTCAGGCGGTGACCACGGGTGCGTATCGCGCAGTGGAGTTCATCAAGGCGAACATGAACCTCGAGTCCACTGAGCGCGCCTCGATGGCCGACTCCAAGAAGGTCGTGGAGATCTGCACGAAGTACGCGCAGAAGGGAATGTTCAACATCTTCCTCACGGTGTTCTTCTCGACGCTCGCATTCGCATTCGTCGAGCCGTACTTCTTCATCGGCTATCTCATCTCGATCGCGCTCTTTGGTCTCTACCAGGCCATCTTCATGGCGAACGCCGGCGGAGCATGGGACAACGCGAAGAAAATCGTCGAAGTCGAGCTCAAGCAGAAAGGAACCGATCTTCACGCTGCGACAGTTGTTGGAGACACCGTCGGCGATCCGTTCAAGGACACGTCGTCAGTCGCATTGAACCCGATCATCAAGTTCACCACGCTGTTCGGGCTGCTCGCAGTCGAGCTTGCAGTTTCCCTCACTGAGCAGCGCGGACCCGGGCTTAGTCACGTTCTTGCCGGAGCGTTCCTGCTCGTGTCGATGTTCTTCGTTCACAGGTCGTTCTACGGGATGCGTATCGAACAGAAGGCATAGTTGCCGATGGGACTCTTCGCTCGGAAACCGATAGCCGAACTCCTGGCTGAAGAAGGGCACCCTAACTCGCTCAAGCGGGCGCTGGGTGCAGGTGATCTCATAATGCTCGCGATCGGCGCTGTCATCGGCGCGGGCATTTTTTCCTCGATAGGAACTGCTGCAGCTGGTGAGATTCTTCCGTCCGGTGTAGTGATCCGGTACGGCGCCGGACCAGCGCTCGTCATTTCGTTTCTCCTCCTCGGCGTAGTGTGCGGCCTCGCGGCTCTCTGCTACGCCGAGCTTGCTTCGATGATCCCGCAGGCGGGAAGCGCTTATGCGTATTCGTACGCCACACTCGGCGAGCTGATCGCGTGGATCATTGGGTGGGATCTGATTCTCGAGTATGCCGTTGGAAACGTCGCCGTTGCAGTTGCGTGGGGAGGATACTTCACGTCCCTGCTCACGGCATTCAATATCCATCTGCCGGATTTTCTGACTCATGGATATCGAGCGGCTCTTCTGAGCTCCGATCCGGCAGTGCACGGATTACTTCAGACAGCGCCTCGCTTCGCGGGGATCCCGATTCTCCTGAACATTCCCGCGTTCGCGATTGTAATGGCCATCACATGGCTTCTGATGCGCGGCGTGAAGGAAAGCGCGCGCGCCAACAACATCATGGTCGTAATAAAGCTGCTGGTGCTTGGGCTTTTCGTTGTCGTCGGAGCGATGCACATCGACACGTCGAACTATGTGCCGTTCGCGCCGAATGGCTGGCGGGGAATTCATCAGGGTGCAGCGATCGTGTTCTTTGCCTATATCGGCTTCGATGCGATTTCAACCGCTGCCGAAGAAACAAAAAATCCACAGCGCAACCTGCCGATTGGAATTCTTGGCGGTCTCGCGATATGTACGCTGATCTACGTCATCGTCGGTGCGGTTGCGACCGGCATGGTTCCATATCAGGAGCTCAAGGCGGCTGATCCTCTCGCGAAGGCGCTCACTCTCGCTGGTTTCTCTACTGCGAGCTGGATTGTGTCGCTTGGCGCGGTCGTATCGCTGTCCGCGGTTCTGCTCGTATTCCAGTACGGGCAGCCGCGAATCTTTTTTGCGATGGGACGGGATGGTCTTCTGCCGCGGTGGGCGTCAAAAGTTCACCCGAAAACCCGCGTGCCGCACATCACGACTCTCGTCACCGGAATTGTGGTTGCGCTTGGTGCGCTGCTGGCGGATGAGAACGAGATCTACGACCTGACGAATATCGGAACGCTTTCCGCTTTCGCGATCGTGTGCATCGGCGTACTTGTCCTTCGTTACAAGGAACCAGACAGGCCGCGCCCTTTCAGGGTGAAATTCGTGTGGCCTGTCACGGTGCTCGGCGCACTTGCGTGTTTCTATACAATGCTGGGTCTTCCCGGCAGAGCGTGGGAAAGGTTTGCGATCTGGCTGGTGATTGGAATCGTGATCTACCTCATGTACGGCTTCAGGAATTCAACGCTGCGCCGAGGTCTCCCGCCTCGCGGAGCGGCAACGGAGTGATGATTGAGCGAATCGATCGGTAACACAGGGAAGGGCATGAAGCTTCACACCAAGATTCTGCTGGGTCTTCTTGTGGGTGCCGTCCTTGGTATCAGCGCAAACACTATGCTCGGTGGAAATTCGCCCTTCGTTACGGGCGTAAATAAGTATCTCGCCGGCCCTGTTGGGCAGATCTTCCTGCGGATGCTGTTCATGATCGTCATTCCGCTGGTGTTCGCGTCGATCTCGCTTGGAGTCGCGGGGCTGGGTGATCTCAAGCGTGTCGGGCGTGTTGGAGCGAAGGCGATTGGTTATTTCCTTGTATCGACGGCGCTTGCCGCCACTCTGGGCCTTGTAGTCGTCTCGATCGTGCGGCCGGGGGAAAGAATTCCCGAAGCCACGCGTGCCGAGCTGATGCATACGTATTCAACCGATGCATCGTCGAAAGTCGAGGCGGCAGCTACGTCTGATTTTGGTGTTCAGACAGTCGTCAACATCGTGCCGCGAAACCCGGTCAAGTCTGCCGCGGACCTCGACATGCTCGGCATCATCTTTTTCGGGATGATCTTTGGCGCTGCGCTCACGATGATTACTGCAGAGCGCGCGAAGCCTATGCTCGGTTTTCTCGAGGCCCTGAATGACATCGTGATCAAGATAGTCGCGATCGCGATGCGCATTGCGCCGTACGGCGTGGCCGCGCTGATATTCGGTGTCACATCCCGCTTCGGGTTTGACGTGGTGCGATTGCTCGGATGGTATGTGACAGCCGTGATCGGTTCGCTGCTGCTGCACGTGTTGATAAATCTCTCAGCGATTCTCCGCTTCCTCGTGGGAATCTCCCCGTGGAAGTTCTTCTCCCGCGTGAAGTCGGCGCTGATCACTGCCTTTTCGACCAGCTCCAGCAGTGCGACCCTTCCGACGGCGATCGCGACCGCTGAGGGAAATCTTGGAATCCCCAGTCAGATTGCCGGGTTCGTGCTTCCGCTTGGAAGCACGATGTGCATGAACGGCACTGCGCTCTTCGAGGGCATCACAGTCATCACGCTCGCTCAGGCATTCGGAGTGCACCTCGGCCTCGGGAAAATGATTGCCGTGATGGTCATGTCAGTGATCACCGCCGTTGGTGCTGCGGGAGTTCCCGGGGGCTCCATCCCTCTGCTCGTGGGGGTACTGGTGATGTTCGGCGTTCCCGCCGAGGCAATTGCAATCGTCCTCGGCGTAGACCGCATTCTCGACATGTCGCGGACGACTGTAAATGTCTGCGGCGACTTGAGCGCAACTGCATGGGTTGCGAAAGCTGAAGGCGTGTGGAACGCGTCGATGGTGCCCGCTACCGAAGGCCTGGACAGGCGGAAGCTCGACGAATCACCGAACTGGCCCGCGCCGCAGGTCTAGAATGTAGTTGTGAGTTCGTGACTATTTGTCTGGTCGAAGAATCGCCGGCGGCGTGTCAGAATTCCTGGCGTAAATCCAGCCCGTTTGCACCACTGATCTCCCGTGTTTCTTTAAGTCGCTCTCGGCGCGAACGCGATTCTCTTCCGCGATTGTTTTCGAGTCAAAAGTGTGCGGGCACCCGACGCTCATCGAATACCATTGAATGAAGGGATACTTGTTCCATCCCTTTTTGATCATGTATTTCGCGAACGTCACTTCTACCGGAGAGTTTGTGCTCAGCGCGTCCTCGCGCGGAATCTCGAACACAGGGGTCTCGTAAACTGTCTTCGCTCCGGCGAAAGTGCCTGAGGCGCAGTAGGCGTAAACAGCACCCGGCTTGGAGGGCGTTGCTGTCAGGCTCGCCTTGTACTGCCAGCCAGTTGCAACCTGTTTGGCAGCACTCCACACGGCCATCTCAGAGGCTCGCGTTTGTCCGATTCCGGGCTGGTCACCGGTGAAGCAGTCGGCCATTCGGTCAGAACCGTCCGGTTCGTAGTTGGCTTTGATGTACTCAGCCCACGCTCGCAGAACATCGGCGTATGCCGCGCCGTTCATGGGGAGAATCTCGGTGCTGTAGAACGTGGCTCTTGCTGAGCGGGGAAGGCCTTTCTTGTAATCGCACATATAGCTGCCGCCTTTTTGCGCGTGAGCAGCTCGCGGTGCGAATAAAGCGCCGGAAAGCGCTGCAGCGAACATCATCAGAGAAACAGTTCTGAATCTGAGCATTGCGACTCCCCTCATTTTTTTTGGCGACGATTAATCTACACC
>DASROK010000219.1:0-2078 GCA_035646915.1 Gemmatimonadaceae bacterium | reverse complement strand
GGCTCGTACAGCACTTCGGCCAGATGGTCGATCCACCCGGTGACGCAGTGACGGATGGATGGCAGATGATCGAGGTGGCGCGCCGCCTCGGATTGGGATCGCTTTTTCCTTCAGAGAAACGAGGCCACGTCGAGAAAATCTGGGAAGAATACCGGCAGTTCTATCTTGATGATCGCGCCGCGCTGCCGGCCTTCAAGGATATTCGCGGGCAGAGCGGTGTGATGTGGCCGTTCGTGAAAGGCAGAGAAACAAAGCGGCGGTACAACACTTCGTCAGATCCCGCGGCAAGTCGATCGCAAGGAGCGTTCGACTTTTATGGACACACCGATCATCGCGCGTGGATCTGGCTGAGGCCGTCTGACGCGCCGGCTGAATCGCCGAGTGCGGAGTTTCCACTCTGGCTGAGCACAGGGCCGGTGCTCGAGCATTGGGGTGGTGGAGCGATGACGCAGCGCATTCCAACGCTCCATCACGCGGCGCCGCGAGCGTATCTCGAGATGAATGCGGAAGATGCCAAGCGGCTGGGAATTCAGAACGGCAACATCGTGCGTGTCACGAGTAGACGGAGCTCGATGGACATCGAGGCACGCATCGATTATCGGTCGCAGCTTTCCCCCGGACAGGTGTTCGTTCCGTCGTTCGACGACGCGCACCCTGTGGAGAGGCTTATGCTGGACTCGTACTGTCCGCTTTCGGGTCAGCCTGATTCGACAACGTGCGCCGTACGGATCCAGCGTGTGAGCCGCGGTACATCGTCATGATCTCTGCCGCGAGCGTCGCACGAAGAATCGTTGTCGGAGCTCTGCTTGCTGCATCCGCTGCGACTGCAATCACTGCGGTCATCGTATGGCAGAAAAGGACTGCCGCCGATCGGGAATCGGTTCGTGGCACCCAGCAGGCTGTGGTGATGGCGACTTCAGGAGATCCCATAGCGACTGAGGCTGGCGTATTTCGTACCGACCCCGCGCTACTGGCGATCAATCCTTCGGACGAGCGACGCCGCGGCGCGCATCCTCGAACACTGAAGACGTACCGCTCGCTCCGGGCTTACCCCGGTGCACCACCGCGAATACCCCACGGTCTTACTCCCGCCGAAGCGCTGAGGGGAGGATGCACTACATGTCACGAGCGCGGCGGATACTCGCACCGCTTCGATGCTTACGTTCCCGTGACCCCGCATCCGGAAATGGGCGTGTGCCTTCAGTGTCATGTCGGGGACGCGAGGCTGATGGCCATTCCGCTTCCAAATCTCGATCCGAGCGCGCGCTGCCGGCAGTGTCACTCCGAGGGTGGAATGCGATGGCGCGATTCGGCGACGACATGGAAGTCGGTAGCCTGGCCTGAGCTTGCGCGCGTGTCGAGGAATACGCCGCCACCAATCCCGCACAGCCTGGAGATGCGGGGGAATTGTCTATCCTGTCATTCCGCGCCGGGTGGAGTTCAGGAGCTCAGAACTTCGCATCCGGAGCGCGCAAGCTGCCGACAGTGTCATCTCGAGTCATCAGAGTACGCTGGAGAATTCGTGCGCGCTCCCCCGGTTAGTGCTCGCGAGGCCGCGCGATGATCAAAAACTTCCTGCGCGCAGTTTCCCTGGGATGTTTCGCGATCTCAGTCGCGTGTGTTAACGAGGGCGAGCATCGAAAGCTCACTCAACAGACTCGTGTCATTACACCTCGCGATACAGCGGGAAAATCCCTCCTCGAGCCTGGATCACTGGCAACTGTTCCTCGCGACTCAGTCATCTACTGGAAGGGTCCGGGTGATAAGCCGTTCCAGGTCACTACTCGAACTGCGGATCCCATCTCTGCGCTATCGCGCAAGTTCGGGAAGATTACCCTGCGCACATCGTTGCGCGCCCGCGGCGCCGATCTCGGACAATATCCGTGCACGTCCTGTCATCTCGGCCGCGCGGTTGTGATGTCCGACAACCACCGGGTTGGGGACGCTCACCAGAACATCAAGCCGGACCACCCGCGGCAAACCGGTGGCGCGTGCTCCACGTGCCACGCACCTGACAACGTCGAGCTCCTCGCCCTGAAAAGTGGAGAGCGCGCGACACTCGATCACACATATCGCGT
>DASROK010000218.1:0-2331 GCA_035646915.1 Gemmatimonadaceae bacterium | reverse complement strand
GAGTGGCATCCGCCGAGCTACGCCAACTGTTAGCGACCATTCCATTGCTGTTCTCTACTTCGAGAATCTGAGCGGAATGAAAGAGGACGAATACCTGCGAGACGGGATCACTGAAGACATCACCACGGAGCTATCGAAGATTAAAGGTCTGAAGACCTTCTCACGGGCGGTGGTGCTGGCTTATCGCGACAAATCGGTGACAGCCCGCCAGGTGGGAAAAGAACTGGGCGCATCGTATGTACTAAGCGGCAGTCTGCGTCGAGCAGGGAGACGCCTGCGCATCAACGCTCAGCTCGTGGACGCGGCAACAGATTTCCCGGTTTGGTCCGAGCGTTACGATCGCGAGATGAAAGACGTCTTCGAAGTGCAGGATGAGATCGCGCAGAAGATCGCTGCTGCGTTGCTGATCACGCTCTCGCCACAGGAGCAGCAGGCTCTCTCCGCAAAGCCAACCGAGGATTTGCAGGCCTACGATCTCTATTTGAGAGGCCGAAATTATGCTCGTCGCGTCGGGCGACAGGATTTGCAGTTTGCTATCCAGATGTACGAGAACGCCGTCGCACTCGACCCGGATTTTGCCCTCGCACATGCGGGCCTGGCAAACGTCTGCGCCCAGTACTACTACCACTTCGAGCGCCAGAAGCACTGGCTCGATCGGGCCACTGCTGCGACGCTGAAGGCCAGCGCAAATGGTAACGAAGCGCCGGAGATCCAATGCGCCGAGGCGTGGGTAGTTTTTGCCGAGGAACGCTACGACGAGGCCGCAGACAAGATTCGCACCGCGCTTAGCCGGACACCCGATCTTGATGGCGGCTATTACCTTCTGGGAGCCGCCCTTTTCGCTGCGGGACGATATCAGGACGTCGTTGACATGATGGAGGAAGCACTGGCGCATGCCGGCGAGAATTACAACCTTTCTGTACCGATTCACAATGCCCTGGGAGCCCTTGGAAAGGTAGATGCTTTAAACAATTACGTTCATCGTGAGATCGCAATCTTTGAGGAGCATATAAAGAAGATGCCTGAAGACACGCGCGCCCGGGTCTTGCTGGCTGGTGATTACGCGATGCAGGGCCGGTTCGAGGAGGCTAAGCGCGAAGCGGACCTGGCCATGGTTCTGCGTCCCGACGATGCGATGATTCTCTACAACGCCGCCTGCGTTTTCTGCATGATGGACAATGCGGAGGACGCGCTGACCGCGATCAAGAAAGCGTGGGAGGCGGGTTACCGCGATGCTGTCTGGACGCGTCAGGATCCCGACCTGGCACTGCTTCACGGGAATGCGGAGTTTGAGAAGCTGTATCCGGCGGCGGCCGCAAAGGGAGCTTAGCTTCGATTCTCGATTGCCCCGGAGCGAGAGTGAGGCAGTACCACGATACAGGCAGAAGGAAAAGTCATTCCAACGAAATCTGTTATCATCGTCACTAATCACGATTAACGATTTCCAAGGTCGTCATCATCATCCCGGAGGCACGCCCCCATGCTCGATCGGACTATCTCGCACTATCACATCACGTCGCAGCTTGGCGAAGGTGGGATGGGAGTCGTCTATGAAGCTGAAGACACCAACCTCGGTCGGCACGTCGCGCTCAAGTTCTTAACTCCTGCCCTGGCCAACGACGAGAATCTGCTCGCGCGCTTTCAACGTGAAGCACGCGCAGCCTCCGCTCTCAATCATCCGAACATCTGCACCATCCACGGCATCGAACAATTCGAGTCGGAACATTTCATCGTCATGGAGTTGCTTGATGGTGAGTCGCTGGCTGATCGCATTCGTCGCGGGCCGCTCGATATCGAATCAGTCCTGACACTCGGAGTGCAGATAGCCGACGCGCTCGAGTCGGCACACTCCAAAGGAATCGTTCATCGCGATCTGAAGCCGGCAAACATCTTCGTCACTTCGCGCGGGCAGGCAAAGATTCTCGACTTCGGCGTCGCCAAGTTCGATCGGCACAATGCACCAGACGCTTCATCGGTGGTGGAGACAATACGCAAAGATCAGTTGACCTCAGCTGGAACGACGATCGGCACCGTTGCTTACATGTCGCCCGAACAGGCGAGGGGTGAGATTACAGATGCCCGAACTGACCTTTTTTCTATCGGAACGGTTCTGTACCAAATGGCGACTGGGTTTCTTCCTTTCCAGGGAGAAACATCGGCAGTCGTGTTCGATGCGCTCCTCAATCGCGATCCAGCACCGTTGACCCAATACAATGCGACGCTGCCGCCGGAGCTCAATCGCATCATTGGTCAGGCGTTAGAGAAAGACCGGGACATGCGGTATCAGAGCGCGACTGATCTCAAAACCGCTCTCAAACGGTTGAAGCGCGA
>DASROK010000217.1:0-4269 GCA_035646915.1 Gemmatimonadaceae bacterium | reverse complement strand
CCTATGCGCAGGAAGCTTATGACATCCGGGTTTGAAGATCCGCCTTGCCCGTTATCCTGAACTCGCAGCCATAGCGGCGTATTTTCGGCGACAATTGTCGCATCGCTCGTCTCAGTAACGACACCGCCGATCCACGCCGACGTTCCTTCAACTGCCAGGCAGGTGACGTCGGCATGAAACGTCACATGAGGATCGCTCAAATCGATTTGAGCATTTCCCCGAACATGCCCATCTGCGTCGACCGATGCTGAGAAGGCGTAAGTTTCCGCCGCCAGGTCAGGATCGAAACCGCTGAGATCGATTTGTCCGCCTCCTGTGACCGAATGAAACGGGGCGGATGTGGAGTGTTCAACGAGAGGCAGTGCGGGCAAAATGTTCAGGCTCGAGGTTGGCAGCGCCTGATTGGCAACGATGTAAAGGTCCACGCTCAGGTGATGTGATTGTCCTGTAGTGGTGCAGACCGCGCGATTGTTCGCGGCGTTCGCCGCTGCGAGCACGGGATCAGGATCACGGTCCTTCGTGTAGACGTGGTAGGTCGTAGAACTGATTCTCTCGACCCATACATAGTCTCCTGGCACCTGCACACTCGACCATCTCCATGCGTCGCACCGCTCATTCTGGGTGGGATTGAGGCTCAGCTGACGCTCGACCCGATTGGCATAACCAATGGAAATTGTTGTCGTGGAGTTGGAAATGTTGTGCAGGTTGAGGAACACCGGCATGGTCTCACTTCCACCGTTCGGATAGACCGGGTCGCCGACCGGATATCTCACCGTCATTGCTCGTCCGCCGCAGCCTTTCGTTTTTCCCACCGGATTATTGGTCTGCAGTGTTGCGTCGCCTGATCCGGCCGTAAAGATCTTCGTAGTCACGCTGCAAACACCGTTGTCGTACACGGAGTACGTGCCGTCGCCGAATGCGCCATCGCTCACCAGACCAAGGCCGTTGTCCGCGAGCGGGATTCTCCACGATGCTGTCGGACTTGCTACCTCTTTCGCGTACGACGGGACCAGTGCGTAACCTGACTCATCTATCGGTGAGTTTGGTGACTCGTCACAGGCGAGTGCTACAACCAAAGTCGCAAGGAGTAGTGCGGTGCAGGTTGAGCGCATTGGGCGTGCTCCGGTTGGGTGAGGGGAAGTGGTGTCTGCTACCTGATGTACTTTCGTTTCCCCTATTCAACGGCCGCGCTGTTTCAGTTTGCCACAGACTTTTTTTGTCAAAAAAAACAGGCATCCATAAGGAGATGCCTGCTTTGGCTGTGCTTACTGACAACTATGGATAATGTGGGAATGGAGCTGTGACTTCCGTAATTGTGTAGGCGAACGGCATATAGTAAGTGGCGACGAGTTTAAAGCCCTTTGGTGTGCTGAGTGTACATGCAGCAATGTGGTTTCCCTGCGACTCGACTCTCCAGCGACGCCGCGGTCCGTCCGTCGCAATCGAGTCGGCTAGTCGGGTTACACGCGCATTCTGAGATGGTGGATAAGCTGCGTCGAAGCGCAGCGGCGCACAGTTGGTCTGCTGAATCCCGAAATGCACTTCCTCGAGCATGCTTTGTCCCACTGCAAGCGTTCCCAGCTTCAACGCATAGTGCTGCGGACCATACCGAAGGGGCGCGGCACCTCGTCCGGAGAAGAAGAACTGGTAGTATCTCCTGCCACCGCACGGAATGTCCATTGCACTCGTATATCCCCAGTCGACCTCAAAATTGAGCGCGTAATCTGTATCGGCCATCCCTTTTACCCGAAGGAGGCCGGCCGATCCACAAAATGCCTCTTGGAATTCTCCCGATTTTCGATTCGTAATCGGTGAGCCATCCAGTGAACGATAGTCGCCAGTGATCAACGCCGGCTCCCACTGGGCGGGCGCTTCCTGCGGCGCGACGTTCACGCTGTCTTCCCACACTACATTCGCTTTGGGATAGGTATCGACATTGCCTCGAACCTTCACCGTGAACGCCTCTGTTCCAATGCCGCCCTTTTTTCCCGCGGCAGTAACGACGATATCCCATTTTGCCGCCATGGCTGAGGCGGAGACCGTGATGTTCGCGATCAATTGACGCGAGCTTACATACCGCGTGCTGTTTGTTTTCACTTGCATCGGATCCTGCACGCCCGCGAGCGACCAGTTTGCCTGTGTTCCAGACACAAACCCGCTGCCGTTGATCACCACATCGAGCGTCGTATCCTGTGTCGCCGAGTCTGGCGTCGCGCTCGACACTGACATGTCAGTCGTGCTCGTCGCCTTCGCAGCCGAAATGTCGAAGCTATCATCGGATGGCGCATTCGGGTCTCGGCTGCAAGCAACTGCGCAAACCAGCGTGATCAGAAGGCCCAATCTCATGCGTGATCGAAAGAGCTCGATGCTCATCGTCTAGTCCTGGTTTATGCTTCAGTGAAGTAACGGCCTAATACGGCTGATGGGTTTCCCTATGGAACGGACGCTCTCTGCTGACTTTGCGAACTTCGCGGGAGACCCGATCCGCTGACCACGTACGCCGCCCAATACTTCGGCGCAGAGTACCGACGATCACCGATCATTTGCCGTTGTGCAATTGCGAGCGCATCCGCCGGACTGGAATGAGCGAGCGCAGCGTAAAACCGAGTGGCAAACACACTCGCGCCTGCATCATCGATTCTCCATAACGTCGCGACAACGTTCTGCGCTCCGGCATACAGAATCGCCTGCGAAAGTGTCGCATAATCCTGGCTGGTCCTGAATGCCGTCGACCACGCCGCGCCTGCACCAGTCTCGCATCCGGACAGATACACGAGATCGCTGCGCACCGGGATGCTGAGAATCTCATGCACATCCAGACTTCCGTCGTCCTCCGGCGATCCAGAGTTTCCCCGATGCAGCTCGATCTTCGAGAACATCGGATTGGTCTGATTCAGCACTGCATGACTCGCAACGTGGACATTGTCACCGCTGCTGAGAGCTTTTCTCAGCTGCAATTCCGTGGCATTTGCGGCGAGATAAGTGCGCGCCTTCTTTGTCTCCGCCTTGACTGCCGTCGCCTCCTCCATCGTGCCTCTCAACTCCGCCGGAAACGGCGCGAAGACCGAGCTCTTTGCGTCCCGCGAATCCGCCGCGGAAGCTCGCAGCAACGGAAGCGAAGATGCCGAAGGGAGAACGAGAATCGACTTCGACTCGACAAGACGTTTTCCATCGCGCGATGCGAGCGCTGCAAAGGGTAGATACGTCAGAGCGGAATGGGGCACGACGATTATCGCGCTTGCCTGACGATACTGAGGAAGCTGCGCAATTGGATCGATGAGAAGATCATGCAGCCCACGTAGTACGTTCGATGCGGCTGTCGCTGCACCAGGCCGTGTCACAAGCTGCGATGCGAGACTTACCTTATTGCCAAGATCGTCGACGCTGACATTGTGGCTCAGCGACACTACGGTGTCACGCGACACTACGAACGTGAGCAGTCGCGTCGGCATCGCGAAGTATTCGATGAGAATCTCATTGGGTTCGAGAGCGCGCCTGACCTCAGCAGCTCCCATCCGCGATGTGCCAAGGAGAACACTGCCACGGGGATCGGTGCGCGCCACACGGCGAATGCGATCTTCATATTCATTCCGCGCCGCGTTCAGGCTTGCCACGAGTCGCTTCTGATCTTTTCGCAATGCAACCGTGCGTTCCGGAGCTCTCGTGGTGTCGGCGGTTCGAAGCTGTTGTGTCAAAGCATCGATCCGCCTCAACAGCCGGTCGGCTTCGGCAGCATCGCGGGCACTCGTACGCACACTCTGTCTCAGTGACGACAGGTGCTCGAGGAGAGACCGGCCGCGCGCAGCATCTGCAACCTCGAACGCCTCGCTCGTGCGGCCAAGCTGAAGCAAAGCGACAATCAGATCCGTGTAAATCGCTGCGTTGTCACTCGTAAACGCTGAACGAAGCGGTCCTTCACCAAGACTCTGGCGGATCATGTCCAGAGCGCTCACTGCCTTTTTACCGGCAGCAACTGCCTCCGGCCATTGACCAAGTTTCCCGAATGCTCGCGCGCGTAAGGCCTGCGCTTCACCCGCCGCAACGGGACCGAGTCGCACGAACTCCAGATTTGCGGGAAGCGCGCTTAAGACCGCAGCAGGATCGCCAGCTAAGTCCGCAACACGAGCAGTTCCCAGAGAAAGATTCTCGCTGGCGATCGGAACGTTCAGCTTCACCGCCAGCGCTCCGGCCTGCGCAACAGCTTTTCGTGCCTCGTCGGGATGTTTCTCCTTCTGCGCGATCTCCGCGATACCGAGATAGTCCGCAAGC
>DASROK010000216.1:0-9540 GCA_035646915.1 Gemmatimonadaceae bacterium | reverse complement strand
TCGCATAGCGGTGCAGAAGTTTCGGCTTGGCCTTTTCGAGAACCCGTACGTCGATCCGGCAGCAGCCGAAAGAACCGCTGGCCGCGCCGAGTTTCAGTCAGAAGGAGCTGCGGCGCAGCGTCGCTCGCTGGTTCTGTTGGAGAACAGGAAGAAAATCCTGCCTTATGCCGCTTCGGGGAAAAAAGTCTTCCTGCATCGCGTGGATCCGAAGGTGGCGACGGAATACGGGTTTACGGTCGTGAGCGATCCCGCTCAGGCGGACATTGCGATCGTTCGGACCGATGCGCCGTTCGAGACGCTTCACCCTCAGTACATCTTCGGCTCGATGCAGCACGAAGGACAACTCGGCTTCAAGGACGACAACAAGGAATTCGAGGAGATAAAGCGAATCACAGATGCGGTTCCAACCATCGTTACGGTTTACCTCGACCGTCCGGCAATTCTTGGATCGATAAAGGATCGCGCGAGTGCGCTGATCGCAAATTTCGGCGTAAGCGACGCCGCGCTCCTCGATGTCGTGACCGGCAAAGCGAAAGCTGAAGGTCGTCTGCCCTTTGAGCTTCCATCGTCAATGGAGGAAGTGGAAGCTCAAAAGTCAGATGTGCCGCATGATACGCGTCATCCATTGTATCCAATCGGTTTCGGCCTGCGATGAGCTATCTCGTAAACTCGAGGATGTCACCAGGCTGACAGTCGAGCACTTTGCAAATCGCTTCCAGTGTGGAGAAGCGAATTGCGCGTGCCTTGCCGGTTTTCAGTATCGAGAGATTCGCGAGCGTGATGTCGATTTTTTCCGACAGCTCGGTGAGCGTCATGCGCCGCTCGTAAAGGACATCGTCGAGCTTCACGGTTATCGGCATCGTCAGATTGTCCCTTCGAGATCGTCGCGCATTCGTGCGCCCTGCTCGAAGACGCGGGCAAGCACAAAGCAAAGCAGCACCGCAAGCCACCTCGTGAACGAGAATTTCAAGTCGATGTCGATTGGCAATTCCTGCGACGAGGCGCCCTTGGCAACAACGATGATCATGAAGTGAATGACTTCAAGCGAAACGAGGGACCAAGCGATTGTCTTCAGTCGTTCTGCATTCATCAGCACAAACGGATTGCCTGAATCGACACTCTCGACGATGGCCATGAGCCGCTTCAACACTACCTGCACGAGCGGAGCTGCGGCGATGCCGAGGACCATGATGGTTCGCATGGCGAAGATGAGTTTGGTGCTGTCGACTTCCGACTTTACGCCGAGTGCCGTCATTACCCACGATTCCCAGATGAGACTGGCGACCAGGAGGGCGAGAATCAGGAAGGCAAAGAGGGGGTTCAGAACCATCAGGAACCGGAGGATTTTCTTGGTCAAACTGAGCGCATATCCGTCAGATTCGGGCATTGAACGGCTCCATATTCGGGTGGATTATCGTTTATCGATAAAACATACGTCGAGAATCGATAAGGGTTTCAAAAGCGTAGTTTTGGGCTTATGACGACCTCTGAAGAGATTCGCGTCGGGCTGGTCGGCTTCGGCTATGTGTCGAAGACCTTCCACGTTCCGCTGATCAGCGCGACCGATGGATATCTGATCGCCGCGGTGTCGTCGAGTCGCCCGAGTGAAGTGAAGGCTGCGCTTCCACAGGTCGAAGTCGTCGAAGATCCAGAGGATCTGATGAGTCGTGACGACATCGATCTCGTGGTGATTGCAAGTCCGAACGAGACACATGCTCCTCTGGCTGAAATTGGCATGCGTGCCGGCCGCAATGTCGTCGTGGAAAAGCCGTTCACGATCACGACTGCTGAAGCGCGCCACCTCGGCGCGGTATCGAGTGAAACAGGAAAGCTGCTCGCGGTTTTTCAGAACCGGAGATGGGACAGCGATTTCCTCACAGTTCAGGATGCGATACGCGAGGATGTTACCGGTCGCATCTCCCAGTTCGAGTCCCGTATCGATCGCTATCGCCCGCAGGTGCGCGATCGGTGGCGGGAGAACCCCGGTCCTGGTTCGGGACTACTATATGATCTCGGCCCGCATCTCATCGATCAGGCGCTGGTGTTGTTCGCAATTCCCGACAGCGTGCAGGCGACGCTGGCAATTCAGCGCGATGGTGCAAAGACTGACGATTTCTTTCACATCGTGCTGCATTATGGCGGAATGATCGCAACGCTGCAGGCGAGCTCGCTCGTTTCTGGTGGCACACCACGTTTTGCAATTCATGGAGAGCGGGCCAGCCTGGTGAAAGCGAAGCCTGACATTCAGGAAAGCCAGCTTCTTCAAGGCGTGAGTCCCGCCTCGCTGGAATGGGGTGTGGATCCTGATAACGCGGTGATGTACGATGGCTTCACCGGCGAGCAGCGCTCATACAAATCCGCTCGGGGAGATCAGCGCAGATTCTATGTTGCTGTTCGCGAAGCCCTGCATGGTCGCGGGCCCAATCCGGTCTCTCCGGCCGAAGGCTCCGCCGTCATATCGATCATTGAAGCTGCGCTACGCTCCGCCGAAGAACGATGCCGAGTCGTTCCCGACCTGAACTACGGTGAGTGCCTGGCTATCGAATCACATCTGGAAACGCACTGACCGGATCGATATCGACGGGAACACTGGCGGTCTTTGCGAGCGCTGCCTGAAGCGTGGCCGGCATCTTGTCGTACTTCGCGAACCACGCTTCAGCACGCGCACGATCACCCGTTGCTTCGATCTCGAGCAATTCCTTCGCTAACGAAGCAATTCCCGAAGGCATCTTCGCGAAATCGATCGCATACCGGCCTGATGCTTCGCGATTGATCGCACCCTTCTCGGTGAGATAGTTGAATTGCATCATCTGCGCACGCCCATGCGCTTCAGCAACTCCAAACCGGACTGTGCGGAACATTCCAGCCACGTACGACGCGTAGTAATCCTGCGAGCGGGACTTGGGCAGCGCATTCTGATTCATCAGCCATTCCAGCGCAAACATTCCCACAACGTCGGCCTTGGCTTCCTCAAGTGCCGACTGAACGGGCCCGATGGCCTCGCCAATTTCGACACGTCCATTTGCGGTGCGTGCGAACGCCGGTCCGATACCATGACTGATCTCGTGCATCACTACCATAGAGAGATAGCCGTCCATCGACGCCAGGCGAGCCTGATCTTCGCGCATCAAAAGCTTTGCAATTGGAAGCACCACGTAGTTCACGCGCGCATCCATGTAATTCTTGAAGAAAATGCGCTTGCTGCCTTTCTCCTCGTGAATGCGCGGATCGTTTGGAAGGTTGTCAGCAACAGCCTGATACCCGTGACGCAGATCACCCGCGCGAAATGGAGTATCCATCACCTCCATCGGTGCTTTCCGGCCTTCCTTTGACGGCTTGTCTTCGTCTGCCAGAGGCAATGCCTTCTGAATCTCGGGCACATACTTCACGAACTTCGCAAGTTTCTGACTTTCAGATTCGTTGCGGATCAGAACAGCGGCTCCATACGAAGTTTTTACGCCGAGGAGGTCGTCGAGGTACGTCTCGTATGGTGCGAAGATGATGTCGAACTTCGGATTCTCGAGATCTACCCATGCAACATCGCTCTTGTAATAGTCGTCTGTCAGCAGAGCGTCAGCGCGAAGTCGCAGAAAGTTCGCAAATGCCTTGTCGTCGCTTAGAGCGGCCGCATCACGCAGCGCCTGGGCTGCAGGGACGAGCCACTCCCGGTACTCGACATGATACGGGACAGCTACCAGATCCGATCCCTGTCGCCTGATCACAGTGAACGGATTGTAGATCTCCGCTTTCTTGTCGGGATGGGCCGCTACATAATCATCGATCTCTTTCTGCGTGATGTCCTTCGGAAAATTCTCGTGGCCCGGCGGATACGGATCCTTGCCGACAAATGGTTTGTGCTCCTCGAGAAGATCGAAGCGATTGCCGTTGATCAGAAGAAACCGGCGGAGATTCCTGTCGGCGGTCGACGTGCATCCTGCCAGACCTTTGTACAGATCGAGACTCTGCTTGTCGTTCTGGCGCCAGAAGATCATCTCGAGGTACCTGCTTGCATCTACAAGCTTCTGGACCAGGCGCTTCTCCTTCGCTGACAAACCTGCAGTAGCCGCAGGCATCTCAACTCTCTTGAACTTCGCGAGCTGGGTAGAGATGTCTTCACTGGCGGGCGGGTGTTTCGCACACATTGACTGCGCGGAAACCTGAGACGAGGCCAGTGACGCGACGACTGAAGCGAGAATTAATCGGATGATTTTCATTCGGAGACTCTATTCCAGGGTGCAGTAAACGTCAAATCGGCAGTAACTACGAAACTACGGAACTACGGAACTACGGAACTGCTCTGAAGCACAGATGACACAGATGTCGCGCAGATGACACAGATAAACCGCACCACGGCTTTTTATTTTGACTGTGGATAACGGATTTTTTCCGTAGTTACCCTAAGAACTGTTTTGGCAGTTTCTGTGTCATCTGTGCAACATCTGCGTCATCTGTGCTTCAGAGCAGTTCCGTAGTTCCCGTAGTTCCCGTTGTGATCCTTGGCGAAACCCGGGACGACTATTGCTGTTTGAGCCTCTTCTGCGGACTGGCCAATGCCGGCGAGCGACATCAGAGATCGGGTACAGATTGCACTGTCAGGGGAGCTACACGATTCTGCGTGAGCCCGGTGGTGGAGGCACAAAGAGTCAGCTAAACGCGCTCGATAATCGTCGCCATTCCCTGGCCGACACCAACGCACATCGTGCACAGCGCGTAACGCTTCTCCTTCTCTTTCAGCTCGTGCGCCGCCGTCAGCAGCAGGCGCGCTCCGGACATCCCAAGGGGATGGCCAAGCGCGATTGCTCCGCCGTTGGGATTCACGCGCGGATCGTCGTCAGCAACGCTCAGCTCGCGCAGGCACGCGAGTGACTGCGCCGCAAAAGCTTCGTTCAGCTCGATGACGTCCATCTGATCGAGACTCAATCCCGCCTTGCTCAAAGCCTTTCGCGACGATGGAACCGGGCCCATTCCCATAATTCGCGGCTCGACACCGGCAGCCGCTGAAGAGACAATTCGCGCAAGCGGGTCGAGATTGTATTTCGTCACTGCTTCTTCAGATGCGATCAGAAGCGCAACAGAGCCATCATTGATTCCGGAAGAGTTTCCCGCCGTTACTGACCCTCCAGCACGAAAAGCAGGCTTGAGTTTAGCGAGAATCTCGCGAGTAGTGTCCGGCCGAATGAATTCATCTTCGGCAAAGACCTTCGTTTCCTTCTTTGAAGAGATTGTGACCGGCGCGATCTCTCTCTCGAACCGCCCGCTCTTGCGCGCTGCAGCCGCTTTAATCTGAGAGCTGAAGGCAAACTCATCCTGATCCTCACGCGAAACTTTGAACTGCTGCGAGACATTCTCAGCGGTCTCACCCATTGCGTCTATACCGTATAGATCGCGCATCTTCGGATTCACGAATCTCCAGCCAATGCTGGTGTCGAACATCTCCACGTTGCGGGCGAATGCCTGAGCGGCTTTCGACATCACGTACGGAGCACGGGTCATGTGCTCGACACCACCCGCGATGTAAAGGTCACCGTCACCATTTGCGATTCCGCGCGCCGCATCTACAACCGCATGCATTCCGGAAGCGCAAAGACGATTCACAGTCACTCCCGGCACCGACGTCGGCAATCCGGCGAGCAGCAGGGCCATTCTCGCGACATTTCGATTGTCTTCACCGGCCTGATTCGCCGAGCCCAGCACCACATCGGCAATTTGATCAGCCGGAACGTGAGGGTGCCGCCGCATCAGCTCGGCAATTGTGTGCGCGGCCAGGTCATCCGCTCTGACGGGAGAGAGCGAACCCCCGAAGCTGCCAATAGGTGTTCGGATTCCGTCGACTATGAAAGCACTCTTCATGCTCCTAATCTATGGCGATAGCCGGGGAACAAAGTAGATTCGCGGGTAGCCTCCTTTTCCCGGTGACCCTGCATGCGCGTTCGGCCACTGATACTCGCAATGCTCGTCGCGAGAGCTGCAAGCGCGGAAGCGCCTGACACGACATCCAGTGTCACAGGTGCAAGCGTCAGTGGAATCGTGCGGGACAGCGTTGCGCGCGCGCCGCTCTCAGGAGCTGTCGTCCAGCTTGTTGCAGCCGACAACCCTGCGCGCTTCGGACGCACCGCAAATACGGATTCCCTCGGCCGATTCGTTTTCAATGACGTACCCGACGGCAGCTACACTCTCGGGTTCTTTCATCCAATGCTGGATTCGCTCGGAGTTGAAGCGCCGCTCAAGGGAGTGAGCGTTGCGGGCCAGAGATCGGTGGAGACCGAGCTTGCGATTCCATCACCGGCAAGGCTTCACAGTGCTATCTGCGGAAAGCCGGCAAAGGGCGACTCCAGTGCGCTCATCGTCGGAGTAGTCCGCGATGCAGTCACGGGAACTCCCGCGCCGGGAGTGACCGTCAGTGGAGAGTGGGTCGAATTCTCGTTCCGAAAGAGCGGAGTTCAGCGGCGTGTTCCGCGCCTCGTTGCAACCACCAGCGACAACGGGTGGTTCGCAATGTGTAATGTGCCGAGTGCGGGGACCGTCGCGCTGATTGCAAGCAAGGGTGCGGACAGCACTGATCTCATCGAGTTGCAGGTTCCGGCAGGCGGTTTACTTCGACGTGAGCTGTTTCTTGGGCAGCAGCACACTGTTGTTGCTTCAACGGGATCGGAACCGCTCAGTCCATTCGCTCTGCCACCCAGGCGAGTGCATCTTGGAGCGGGTACGATAAGTGGAACTGTGTACGCCAGTGCCGGCGGCCGACCTCTGATCAACGCATGGGTTGGCATCACAGATGGGCCTGAGACTCGAACCGACGATCACGGCGACTGGACCATCACCAACGCACCAGCTGGAACGCGAATGCTGGAGGTGCGGGCGCTCGGATTTTATCCAGACCGTCGCTTGGTGGATGTGCTTGAAGGTGCGCCTCGTGTGCGTATCGGCCTCGCTACTCTTCAGTCGGTGCTGGATACTGTAAGAGTGAGTGCAACGCGCCTGACCAGCCGCGATCGCAGCGGATTCATCGAGCGTGTGCGCACCGGTCCCGGCCGGTACATAACGGCGGGACAGATTGCAAAGCGCCCCGCAACATTTGCGTCCGATCTTTTCCGCACAATCTCCGGTCTCAAGATCGGCTTTGCCTCGGATACACTTTCTTCGGACATGATCATTGCGGTTTCGCCTGACGACATGAGGACAACAGACAGGCGGATTCTGATGCGCGGCATTGCAGGCGACTGGTGCGCGCCGGTCGTGTATCTCGACGGCCTCGCACAGCCCGGGCTCGGCGCCGATGAAATCGATGCGTGGCTCGACCCGAAGGCCATCGAAGGCATCGAGATTTATTCCGAGGCTACGGTGCCTACACAATTCCAGAAATGGCGGGGCGGCTGCGGGAGCATCATGATCTGGAAGAAACGATGACCTCTCCCGCCGGTCGCCTGACTCACATGGCGATCGCCGCTCTCACAATCGTCAGCATCACGTCAGATCTCCATGCGCAGACAGTCAGTCCTCCGCCAGCTGCTTCGCAAAATCCATCACCGATGGCTGACGAGTCGCGTACACATGAGCGGCTGACCGGGAAAGATCTCGGTGGAATCACTCGAACATTCACCGGCATTGGCGGTAAACCGGTCGAGCTCTGGATTCCCGAGCGCGCGCGGAAGACTGAAAGTGTCGATCTGGTCATTCATTTTCTTGGTGCTGCATGGCTGCCCGAGCAGGCCGTCGCGGGCTTGAAGAACAACACTGCTGTTGCAGTTGTAAATCTCGGTGCGGGTTCAGGAGCGTATCATCGTGCATTCGCGGATCCATCTGCTTTCGATTCACTGATGGATGGCGTGACACGCGAGATATCCGCAGCACTTGGAAGAGCCGAGCGTATCGGTCATCTGACGCTTGTCGGATTTTCCGCGGGTCACGGGGCTATCCGGCAGATACTTCGGGATCCCGGTCACTTCAAGCGCGTCGATGCCGTGCTTCTTCTCGATGGAATGCACACGTCGTACGTGCCTGAGGGTGGCCTGCTGGCTACCGGGGCCACTCTCGATACCACTAATCTCACTGCGTTCGCTGATTTTGCGCGCGCGGCTGTGCGTGGTGAGAAAAGATTTGTCGTAACTCATTCCGAGATCTTTCCGGGGACTTTTGCAAGCACTACTGAAACAGCGGACTGGCTTCTGCATTCCCTGGGACTTCGCCGGAAGCCTGTGCTAAGGTGGGGACCACGGGGAATGCAGCAGCTGAGCGAAGCGCGATCCGGAAGATTCGAGTTGATGGGCTTTGCCGGAAACTCGGCGCCTGATCACATCGATCAGCTTCACTCGATGCCCGAGATGCTCGCGCGAACCTTGAAGAATTAACGAGCGAATAATGTCGAACGAACCGTGGCTGCCTGTTCATCCTGATCTCGCCAAGCTGAAGCGCGAAGCGAGCGACATTCTTTCCACGATGCGGGGATCGAATGCGACTATTGAAGACGCGCAACAGGCGGTTGCCATCAAGTATGGAGCGCCGACGTGGAAGCGCCTTGTTCAGGCGTGCGCGCTCATCGATGCGATCTGGGACGATGACATCGACAAGATCCGGAAGATGGTGACAGAGTTTCCTTATCTGCTGCACGAAAACGCTGGCATCAGAAACGAGAACTGGGGTCCGCCTCTCAGCTACGCCGCAAACGTCGGCCGGGACCGCATCATCGAGGTGCTGTTCGAGCTTGGTGCAAAAGATCTGGAGAAAGCCCTCGATCGTGCTGTTCTGCAGGGACGAATCGAAACAGCGAAGCTCATTCACAAGCTGCTGGGATCTCCCAAGCCGCCGCCCGGTGCATTCGGCAGCCCTGCCTACACACTCAAGGTAAAGGCAACGGAGTATCTGTTCGAGATCGGTGGAGAGCTGATCGACGCAGACGGAAAACCAGATGCGCCGGCAGACATCGTGCTCGAGTCAGACTCCAGGAATCCCGAGGCAAAGCACAAGATTCTCGAGCTGTACGTACAGCATGGATTCGAGCTGCCCGATACGCCGATGATGGCGCTGCATCGCGGAAGACTCGATCTGCTCGAGGCTCACATGAAGCGTGATCCGAATCTTCTGCAAAGAACATTCACGTGGCCGGAGATTTATCCACCCGGGCTGAAATGCCAGCAGCTCAAGCCAGGCAGTTATCACGAGATGCTCCCACGTACGCCGATCAATGGTTCGACACTTCTTCACGTTTGCGTCGAGTACGATGAGCTCGACATTGCGCGATGGCTGCTGGAGAAGGGAATGGATCCCAACGTCCGCGCCCGAGTCGACGAGAACGGGTTCGGTGGACATACAGCACTCTTTGGCGCGGCAGTGTCGTATCCAAATTTCTGGATGAACTTCACTGGCGGATGGCCGGGCACACGAAAACCGCAGCAGGCTGATTTTGCCAGGCTTCTGCTCGATGCCGGCGCTGATCCCAACGCGAGGGCGTCTTTCCGCGAGCCTATCGATTCAGCAATTCCTGATGATTTCAGGGATCACCACGACATCACTCCGCTTGCATGGGGAAAAGCATTTCAGTAC